>WQRQ01000195.1 GCA_009786685.1 Defluviitaleaceae bacterium | reverse complement strand
CGGTTTGTATTTCTTCAAACTGCGGTAAACTTCCGTCAACTGCGCCTGATTGGGTTCTTTAAGATTGTTGTTACCCGAATAATTGCGGTAGCCCCGGTTGTACAGCCCTCTCTTCCAGTACTGGCTGATAACTTTGTGGTATCGTTTCGCATACCGATCTCCCCTGACGGTTTTGTGATAGGCCTCAAGCTTTTCGCTGCGTTCGCGGATAGGGTTTTCGAGCACAAGCATGGGAGTTTTATGTTTCCCCGTGCCGGGGCCGCCATTACAGCCCTTGTCGCAGTTCAGACAGTCTATCAGCAGCGGTAATTTTATATCGGTATCCAGGAGTTCGGAAATTTCTTCAAGATACGGATAGGTAACGTGAACCCCTTCGATTTTAACGGCGCGCCGTCCTATACCGGGCGAAAAACGCTCGGCGGTTTCCAACATCCCGCCGGGTGAGGAAAAACGCACTGCGCGTTCAGCCTGCGGCCCCACATATTCCACCGGAGGAAAAGAGCCGACCATCAGGTTTTGCTCATCCATCATCTTCTTTAGAACGAACATGGTAACGTTATAATCCGCAAGACCCGTCTCGTCAAATTCCCGCCGCTTGGCGATGCAGGGAGAAATCACCGCCACTTTGTGGTCAGAGTACTGAGGATAGTACTCGCGGATCATCTTTATGGTATGCAGCATGGGACTNTCCACCGGCGCAAGATAGGGCAGCAATGCGGGACGGTAAATCTGGATAAAGTTGACAATTGCCGGGCAGGGCTGAGAAATCACCATTCTGGGTTTTTCCGTTTTGATATAATCAAGATAGGTAGCAACCGTAAGCTCGGCGCCAAAACTCACGTCAAAGGCCGCCGCAACACCCAGCGACTTGAGGTAGCCGTTAAAGTTAAGATATGCTCCCGGAAAGAATGATGCGATGGCCGGGGCGACAATGGCAACAACCTTGGTTCCCTGCTTCAAATCCTCAAAGAAACGGGAGCTATCGTCTATGATGTGCCTGGCTTTATGGGAACAGATGTCGATACAATTTCCGCAGCCAATACAGAGATTCGCATTTATTTGCAGTTTTTCTCCTGATCCATCCATGCACAGCTTAACAGGACAAGCTGTGATACAAGCATAACAGTTGTTACATTTACTCTCATCGATCCTGACAACAGAAGCAAGCGTTTCAGTATTTCTCATAAATAATTCCTTTTTTTTTATTGATTTTATTTTGCTATTTTGTACAAAAAAAACACGATTTGCAATGCGATTTAAGGAAAATTGTGTAAAAAGCACTTGAACTTGTGTAAAAATATAACTATCAGACAATAAGATACAAAAAACAATCAGCAGCCAATTTGCCGAAACGTTCATACATGAATATTACTATCTCCCAGGCCAAGCTCGCCGAAAAGGCGGGGGCGTCTACGCAATACATAGCTATGATAGAGCCGGGGAAAAAGTTCCCCAGCGTCAAAATGATGGAACGCCTGGCGCTCACCCTGGAAATTGACAATCTGGAATTGTTTTCCCCGCCGCCTTTTCCAACGGGGGCTTTGCAACAGATTCAAAAAGCGGTTTTGGTAGATTTAGAAAAGGCTATAGCAAAATCAATCAACAAGACGGTGAGGGAAACTGTTTCCTCCGTCATTGCCAAACATTCAATGGAAATAAAAAAAATCACATAGAANCTGCAAGTGATAAGACCATGGAGCAACAAGCTTACGGCACAAGCGTGGTTTGCATCGGGCAAAAATTCCCGATAATGCCGCGCCTGTTTTGCCATGCTGCGCTTATCCAGACTCGCTTTCCCCGATCCGCGCCGTCAAACTTGAGCGTAAAGGGACTGCGGGTTGCCAACACGCGATTCGGAAGATCATCAATGCTTTTGAGCACTTCATCGGAAAAGCCCCATGCAAAGACCGCGCCATAGTAACCTGTGGGCTTTGCTTTATTTGCCGCGCCTTTCACCGTAAAAAGCGCCTGTATTTCGCTTATCTCCCGAATTCTCAAGATCAGGGCCACGGTTTCGTTTACTTCAAAGTGCTGCGTGCGAGTGGCGCTGCGATTGGCAATCCTAATGCAATCGCGATCATAATCGGTTACCGCTTTATGGCGCAGGAAATAATTGATAAAACTACGCAGCGCTTTTTCCGAACTTTTGCGCACCCGGTTTTTCTCGCGAATATCCTCTGAGTTGTGCTTGCCAAGCGTTATCTCGTACACCTCGCGCCATCTGGTAAAATGGGTATTCAGGTCGTCGATGTCTTCCTTCGAGATATGTGCCCAGTCGGGGTTTCTGCCGAATGTTTTTTCCGAAACATAGTTGTTCAGATTNGTAAAGAACTCGTCAAATCCCTTGTCGCTTTTTGGCATGTAATGTGATGACATACTGTTTTCTCCGTATGCTATTTTAAAATTCTGCCAGCAGCCAGCAGTTTTTTTGTTATATACCGCATGACGCTTCCGCTTATCCGGCATACTCTCCAAGCCAGCGGGCATACTTGCCGGAGCGACGCGCATACTTGCCGAGTCAACAAGA
>WQRQ01000194.1 GCA_009786685.1 Defluviitaleaceae bacterium | reverse complement strand
GATAGGCGGGTTTGTTAATTCGCCTATCTCCGTCAAACTTAGGTTTTCGTTTTCCAGCCGTAGCCGTGCGATTTCTTCCAAAGACGCGGTTAAATACGAAAGACCCACGCTTTGTGCAATAAATTCTATCGCCTCTATCTGGATTTGTGCCGCACCCACTGTTTTGTTCAAATTTGCCGTTTCGAAGTTTACCTTGCGGTTTACATTGTTTGCAATAGCCTTCTCCACTCGCATTTCTTCAAACATCAGCAGCGATTTATGCGCACTTACGATTTTCAAAACATCGGCAATTTCTTCTGCCTCTTTTAAATATACAACAAACTGGCCGCCTCGGGCAAATTTTTTTGGCCTAAGCCCAAAGCCCAACAAAATTTCAACCAGCTTATCCGCCCTGCCCTCGTCCATAGAAAACTCCAAATGATACGTGCGGCTGGGATTAGAAACAACCCCACCGGCCAAAAAACAATCACGCACAAACGCACGGTTTTTGTCCATTTTTTTATAATCGGCAAGCTCTTCCTTTACCACCGTTGCAAATGAAGAATTCATTTACGACAACCCCCGGTCGCCTTGTAAATCCCTATCAATATCCCTATGATGAATCGCAACAGGATTTTCGTGCGCCAACAAAGCCTTATGCAGCTCCTGCGAAAGCGCGACCGACCTATGCCGCCCGCCCGTACAACCGATACTCAAAATCAACTGGCTCTTACCCTCACTGACATAATGCGGCACAAGAAAGCTAATCATAGCAAAAAGGCTATCCATAAACCGCTTACTAACCTCATGCCCCATCACATAATCCCGCACAGGCGTATCCAGCCCACAAAGCGGCTTTAGCTCCCTGTTATAAAACGGATTAGGCAAAAACCTTACATCAAAAACCAAATCCGACTCCTCGGGAATCCCATTCTTAAACCCAAACGACAATATATTTATAAACAATTTACCCGTATTTTCTGTCTCCGTAAACAAATCCAAAATCTTAATCTTTAGCTGTCTCGGCAAAAGCCCGCTCGTATCCATTATATAATTGACCCGTCCGCGCACCTCTTCCAGCAAAACGCGCTCCTTCTGAATCCCCACACTCACCAAATCATTTTTAGCCAGCGGGTGCATATGCCGTGTCTCCTTATATCTTTTCAGCAAAACCTCATCGGAAGAATCCAAAAACAAAATACTCCAAGCCACACCAAGCTTGTCCATCTCCAGCAGCCCCAGCGAAAAATCCGTAAACATCTTACCGCCCCGGATATCCACACCCAACGCAACCTGCGTAATCCCAACATCCCCCAAACAAAACCGTGCAAAATCGCCAAGCAAAGGAGCGGGCATATTATCAGCAACATGAAAACCCGCGTCCTCCAATATTTTAAGCGCGGTCGTTTTGCCTGCACCGCTCATGCCTGTTACGATTACAATGCGCATATATTCTCCTTAAAACCTTGGGACGCTGTCCCAAACCCTGCAACCTTTTAAAAAAGGTTGACCAAAATTTTGACGTTTAGCCGAGGATGCGTACTTCCAGTTCGAGCATTACGCCCGAATCGTTAAAGACTTTCTTTTTTACATGTTCCATTAGGGCGATTACGTCTTTGGCTGTGGCGTTCCCTTTGTTTATTACGAAGCCGGCGTGTTTTTCGGATACTTGGGCATCGCCTATGGAAAAACCTTTTAGGCCGCTTTCTTCGATTAGCCTGCCTGCGTAGTTGCCTTCGGGGCGTTTGAAAAAGCTGCCTGCGCTGTGGTACTCAAGTGGTTGAGAAGCACGACGCTTCATGTTTAGGTCTTTCATTTCTTCGCGGATTTGCGAAGAATCGCCTTGTGTTAGCTTAAAGGTCGCGTCCAGTATTAGCATTTGGGCCATTTGGGCGAAGCTTTTGCGGTAGCCGAATTGCATTTCTTCGTTGGATTTCACTATGATTTCGCCGTCGATGTACAATGTTACCGTTTCGCAAAAATCCTTTATCTCGAAGCCGTATGCTCCTGCGTTCATGTATATTGCGCCGCCTACCGTGCCGGGGATTCCCGACGCGAAGGCTAGGCCTTTTAGGCTTGCACCTGCGGCAGCTTCGGCTACGGCGGCTAAGCGTGCACCTGCTTGGGCGGTTACGCGCTCGCCTTTGCAGTCAATTGCTTTCATCTTGTTTGTCAGTACAACTACGCCGCGGATTCCTTCGTCGGCAACCAGTATGTTTGTTCCGTCGCCAAGCACCGTTAGCGGGATGTTATTTTTTTTGCATGTGTTACGAATATTTATCAGTTCCGTCGATGTCTTTGGCAACGCCAAAATATCAACCCTGCCACCTATCCTAAAGGATGTGTGGCGGCTCATTGGTTCGTTTATCAGCACTTCTTCGAGTAATGGTCGGATGATGTCAATAGGTGTCATGGACTTTTAAGCCTCCGGTCGCTTTTTTCATAACGCGTTCGGTTAGGGCTTCGGCGGCGTTGTATCCCATCTTCTTTTGGCGATGGTTTATGGCTGCCGATTCGCAGAGGATTGCAAGAGAGCGGCCGGGGCGTATGGGAATCGAATGGCTGTTTACCTGATTGCCCAAGACTTCCGTAAACTGCTC
>WQRQ01000193.1 GCA_009786685.1 Defluviitaleaceae bacterium | reverse complement strand
CCCCGGCATCGCAGTCGCGGGCGATATCGTAGCGGTCGGAGAGCAGAGCGGCGGGTTTAATATTAATGTGTTTGGCGCGGACGGGCTAAAGTTTAGTGTTACCATGGACAACCCCGTTGTTTTTTTTGAGGTTAACGAGACGGGATTTTTGTCTGTGATTGCGCGGTACGACGGCGGCTATGGTATGTATGTACTTAATCAGGTGCGTCCTTTGCCCGAGCATCCGTTATTCCATTGGGATTTTTACGAGGATTTGATTACGCCCATACATTTGGTGGTTTCTCCGGATGGCACATATGTTGCAATCGGATTTGTGGATTTGAATATCAATGTGCGTACATTTGTGCAATTTAGATATCTTAATCAGAGGGATGCGTGGGGGACGGACAGAGGGCATTTTGCCACGGAGGATTTCCCCGACGAATACATCACCGCCCTGCGTTTTATGAATGATAACAGGCTTGTGATAGCAACTACTTCGCAGATTGCCTGTTTCCAATTAGGCCCCGGCCATGCCGCCAGCCGAAAAGCATGGGGCATTGAACTGGAAAACATAAAAACCCATATAGAATTTTACAACGGAACGCACATAGCCTTTGCCGTAGGAGAAAGAAAACTACCCGCAGAAGGCGAAGGCTACCCCGTAGGCACGGTACGCATTTACAACGTAAGCAACGGCAACCAAACAGGCACGTTTGAGCTGGGGCGGCGAGCCACGCATTTGCGGATGGGGCATAGCTCGGTGATAGTTGGCGGAGACAGGAGCTTCCACGCGATGGATTTCCGAGGGAATCCGTTATGGGAGCATACATCCATGTTCGAGACCCGCGACGTGCTTTTTTTGGAAAACACAAACACGATTTTGGTAGCAGGCTCTAACCACGCGGAAGTTTTTGAACGGCGGCGACTGCGCGAAGATGATTTTTTAGAATAACTACCCTGCCGCGCAAAGCGCGGTACGCGGGAGCGGAGCGGAAACGGGCTGCGCCCGTTGTAGCGAGGGGTCGTAGGGGCGAAGCCCCTACTTAGACGAAGGGGNATTCCAATGAAACGAATAATCGCAATCACAAACCAAAAAGGCGGCGTAGGCAAGACCACAACAAATGTAAACTTGGCAACATGCCTTGCACAAGCCGGCAAAAAAGTGCTTGTCGCAGACATGGACCCGCAGGGTAACACCACAAGCGGCCTGGGTGTAGATAAGCATGGCTTGGAAAAATCAATATACACGCTGCTGCTCGGCCAATCGTACTTGGAAGAAGTAGCCCTTAAAATAGACGATATCGAAGGCCTTCACCTTCTGCCTGCAAACATCGACCTCGCGGGCGCGGAAATAGAAATGCTCGACTTACCAAACCGTGAGTTTCGTTTGCGCGAGGTTTTTAGTCATGCTAAATATTTGTATGATTACATACTGATAGACTGCCCGCCTTCGCTTAATATTCTTACGCTTAACGCGCTTTGTGCCGCAGATACGGTGCTTGTTCCCATTCAGTGCGAGTATTACGCGCTGGAGGGGCTTACACAGCTAATGCATACGATAAACCTTGTGCATGGCAAGCTTAATAAAAAACTTTCGCTGGAGGGCGTGGTTTTCACTATGTATGATTCCAGGACAAATTTAAGCGCGCAGGTGGTTGACGAGGTTAAGTCGCACCTTTCGGAGCATACGTACAAGACGATTATTCCGCGCAATGTGCGCCTTAGCGAAGCCCCAAGCCATGGGCTTCCCATAACGCTGTACGCGCCAAACTCTAAGGGCGCGGAAGCGTACGAGCAGCTTGCACAAGAGGTTATCGCAAAGGAGATGTAGAGCATGGTTAAAGCAGGATTAGGCAAGGGACTGGGAGCATTAATAAGCGGTGTGCAGTCCGCCGCAGACAAGGTAGAAATGGAAAATATGCCGGAAATCGCAGCATTGCCGTCGGACAACGGCGTGCTAATGGTTGACATTCGCAAGGTAGAGCCAAGCCCTACCCAGCCGCGCCAATATTTTAATGAAGAAGCACTGGAAGAACTCGCAGAGTCCATGAAAACCTTCGGCATAATCCAGCCGCTTTTGGTAACGGCAGAAGGCGACCATTTTATAATAATCGCGGGTGAGCGTCGTTATCGTGCGGCAAGAAAAGCCCGGCTAACACAAGTCCCCGTAATAGTAAAAGATTACACAGAAATGGAAATACTGCAAGTGGCGTTAATAGAAAACATCCAACGCCAAGACCTAACCTCCATAGAAGAAGCCACCTGCTATAAACGCCTGATGGACGACTTCTTTTTCTCGGCAGAAGACGTGGCGGCCAAGCTTGGCAAAAGCAAACACGCCGTCACAAACTCCATGCATCTGCTGGAGCTAACCCCCCGCGCCCAATCCCTAGCCGCCGAAGGCAAGCTAACAGCCAGCCACGCGAAGGTGCTGCTAAGCCTCGGCGACGACAATCTACAAGAAGAAGCCGCAAAAAAAATAGCCGAAGTAGGCCTAAGCGTCCGCGAAACAGAAGCAATGGTAGCCTCGGTACTAAAAGCCGTGGCCAAAAAAGCCAAAAAAGACGTACAGCCCAACATGGAAGCCCAGCGAGCCAAAGAAAACGCAGAAAAAGCCCTGCGC
>WQRQ01000192.1 GCA_009786685.1 Defluviitaleaceae bacterium | reverse complement strand
GGTTGTGCGGTATCGGCGGCTGGCTTATAATTTTGTTTCTGACGGGCTGGTTTGGATGGACGCTTCGGAGCTTGAGCGGGGCGGGTATTTTACGCTGGGCTTCCCTGTGGGCAGCGGACCGATACTGGAATTGGCGGTGATGACTTATTGAATGGGAACGCGCTAAAAATTATATTCTCATAGCCTTTGTAATTTTAAATCTTGGGCTTGCGGCTTTACTTTTTATCGAAGACAGACGATATACACTTACAACGGAACGTGTTAGCAATATCCATGCGATTTTATCGCGCAACAAAATAAATTTGTATACTGCGCCTATGCGACGTTTCGCGCCTATGAGGCATTTGGATATCGGTGGGTTTTATTATGATGTTCCCGCGCTTTTGCAGGTTTTTTTCCCGGAAGGGGTTGAGGTTACACGAGGCGAAACAGCAGAGGGAGACTATCTTTTTGAAACAGAAAACAACAGCTTTGGGCAGTTGGAAATATCCAACGGTTTTATTTCCTTTGACAACAGAGGCAATTTAGGAGAAAATAGGGGGGAGGATATTTCTCGCGAGGAGGCGATTGCCGTTTCTCGCGAGTTTATCGACCTTCACTTTCCCGACTTTGTGCTGGACAGTGTTCTTCCTGCTCCCGGCGGTTATGGTTGGGATATTATTTATCGTCAAGAATATCGGGGGCGTATAATCTCTACCAATGAAATAACATTTGTATTTTCGGACGGCTTGGACTGGATAGATATGCGGTTTGGCAAGGTAATCGGCCATAGTGCAGAGCCACGTATGATTTTTGCACCCGACGAGATTTTACTTACATTTATGCAACGTATGCGCCACGAGGCCATGGAAAATCCCATTTTTATTACCGAAATTGATATCGTTTATTTTCAGGAGTATCAATCTAATCTGGAGGGTTCTGTTTACCCCGCTGTTCCCTTTTATCGGATTTTTGTGCAAGACCACGACATGCCGTTTTTGATTAATGCATATACAAATGTACCCCATTTTTAGCTGCCGCACGCGGCAGCTACCGCAAAGCGTAGCCGAGGAAGCGTAGCGAGGATTCATTCCTCGCGGAGCGGCGGGGTCGTAGGGACAGAAGCCCCTACTTAAAAGAGGGAGGGATTATAATGACTAACATAATAATGGCGGTGGACGACGTCCCGGAAAATCTGGATATACTGGAAGCCATTTTGGAAGACACCTACAAAGTGGTGACAGCAGACGGAGGTGCAACCGCACTGAGGATGTTGGACGAAGGACCCGAGCCGGACCTGATTTTGCTGGATTTGTCGATGCCGGAGATGGATGGCTTTGAGCTTTTGGAAAAAATAAGAGAAATACCCGCCTATAATAAAATACCCGTTATCTTCGTAACAGGGTCGAATGACGTATATTCCGAAGAAAAAGGGCTGGACTTAGGCGCGGTAGACTATATTAAAAAACCATACGAGCCAAAAATCATCCGAGTAAAAATCCGTAACCACATAGAGCTAAAGACGTATCGTGATAATCTTTCCGAGGCGGTGGCGATACGTACCGCCCAGCTGGAGGAGCGTACAAAGGAGCTTTATGCCGCGCATACCGCGATTATCATGGGTATGGCTTTGCTTTCCGAGAGCCGCGACAAGGTGACGGGGTCGCATATCGTGCGTATTAAGGGGCTTACCCATATTTTGGCCGGTAAGGTTTGCGAATGGTATCCCGAGTTTGTAAGCCCGGAGCTTGTAGAAATTATCACAACCTACTCGTCGCTGCACGACGTGGGCAAGGTAAGCGTACCCGATGCCGTGCTTATGAAAAAAGGCAGGCTGACCGACAAGGAATTTAACCAGATGAAAGCCCATACAAGCGGCGGCGGCGACCTGCTGCGCCAGATTTCTGAGCTTTTGCCGCATGACCAAAGCCACATAAGCATAGCTATAGAAATAGCGGAAGGCCATCACGAACGATTTGACGGCACAGGGTATCCAAACAGGCTCTCGGGCGAGGATATTCCGATTTCTGCGAGGATAGTGGCATTGGCAGACGTTTATGACGCCTTGCGCAGCACCCGCCCTTACAAAAACGGCTTTACCCACGAAGAAGCAATAGACATAATCATCAACGGCGACGGCAGAACAGACCCAAAGCACTTCGACCCGATAGTGCTTAGGGCTTTTAAAGAAGTACATGAAGAAATGCGTGAGTTGTTTGACAATAATCCCGACCCATATTTGGAGTTGCAAAAAGAAGATGAATAGGAGTGCAAGAAATGAGTTTTACGCATTATGACTTGGGGGGGCAACCAAAAGGTAGAGTCGTGGAAGTTATTTTGCAAGGCAACACCGCCAATGTTTACCTGATGGACCAAGATAATTTTGTTAAATACAGGCGCGGAATGCAGTTTCTCGCGCTTGGTGGGCTTATGACTTTTTCGCCTATCAGGTTACAGATTATCGAAAACGGACAGTGGCATGTTGTTATTGATTTGCCGCAAGGCAAGGGACAGGTTAAAACTTCTTATCAGCTAACAACCACAAAAATGGCAAATATAAGTACAAAACCCGTGATGTTTAAACCATCGACCGCTATTTTGGAGGCGGTGGCGGCAGCAAAAAAAGCAGCGGCATCTGCCCCTGCTCCTACCCCTGCGGCGGCGAAGCCGGGTGTTGCTGTGGCTCCCGCCGC
>WQRQ01000191.1 GCA_009786685.1 Defluviitaleaceae bacterium | reverse complement strand
CGGCGGCTTCGTCGTCTGGGGTTTCGTAGAAGTTTGCGTAGGCGGCTTCCATGTCTGCTGTGGCGGCTTCTTCTTCGGCTGTGGGCGGAAGACTCTCCGGCTCGGGGAAGATTAAGAAGTCTGTGCCGCGTGCCTGCGATTCGCTTTTGATATCTATGCGCCAGCCTGTCAGTCGTGCGGCGAGGCGTGCGTTTTGGCCTTCCTTGCCGATGGCGAGGGAAAGCTGGTGGTCGGGTACTACCACGCGGGCTTCTTGACCCACGGGGCTTACCGCCACGGTTACAACTTTGCTTGGGCTTAGCGCGTGGGAAATGTATTTTACGGGGTCTTCGTTCCATAGAATAATATCAATTTTTTCGCCGCGAAGCTCGGAGCTTATGAAGTTAACACGCTGACCGTTTTGGCCTACGCATGAGCCTATGGGGTCTACATGGGGGTGCTTTGTGTACACAGCTACTTTGCTGCGGTTGCCCGCCTCGCGTGCTATGGATTTTAGCTCCACTATGCCGTCGGTAATTTCCGGGACTTCTTGCTCAAATAGCTGCTCCAAAAGCTCGGGGCATGTGCGCGAGATGTTTATGATTGGGCCTTTGTTGTTTTGTTTTACTTCGGTTACATAAACCTTTACGCGCTCGCCAAAGTTGTACGATTCTCGTGGGATTTGGTCTGCGGGTGTTAGTACGGCTTCCAGTTTGCCTATGCTTACGACTACGTTGCGGCGGTCGCGCCTTTGTACTATGCCTGTGATGATTTTATGCTCTTTTTCGATGTATTCGTTGTATAGGATTTCGCGCTCGGCCTCGCGGAATTTTTGTACCACTACCTGTTTTGCGTTTTGCGCAGCGATTCTGCCGAAGTTGCCCGGGGTTACGTCAATTTCTACGATATCTTCGAGTTCGTATTTAGAATTTATTTTGCGTGCGTCCTCCAGGCTGATTTCCAGCCACGGGTCTGTGATTTCTTCAGAAATGGTTTTTGCCGCGAGTACGGTGTATACACCTGTTTCGCGGTCGAGCTTTACTGTGATATTTGCATTTTGATTAAGCTGGCGTTTGCACGCCGCCACCAGCGACGCCTCTATTGCTTCGAATATAACCTCTTTGTCTATGCCCTTCTCCTGTGATACCTGTGCCAGTGCTTCTATTAGTTCTCTGCCGTTGTCCATGGTATGAGTTCCTTCCTTATATAACATCAACTACCAGCTTGCACGCCGATACCTGTTTTTTTTCGAATGTCCACTGTTGTTTTTCTTCGTCTGTTAGAATTATTTTGCCGTCTTCGTAGCCTGATAAAATGCCCGTAAATTTTTTGCGCCCCGTAACGATAGAATCCGTATGCGGCGCGAAAAGCCTCACATGCACCTTGCTGCCGATGTATCGCTGAAAATGCGCGGGCTTTACAAGCCGTCTCTCGATACCGGGTGAGCCTACCTGTAGGCGGTATGCGTCGGGGATGGGGTCGTGTTCGTCGAGTACGTCGCTGACTGCGTGGCTTACTCGCTCGCAATCGTTTAAGTCCACGCCGCCTTCTTTGTCTATAAACAGGCGGAGGATTCTGTTGCCGCCTTCTTTTACATATTCCATGTCGTAGAGTTCTGTTTCGCAGCTTTCTACTACGGGCGTGAGAAGCTTTTCCAAATTTGCAATCAATGCAAAACCCTCCTCGCATGGGCAAAATATAAGAGTGGGTGCGCACCCACTCTTTGAAGACTTTTTCTATTAACGGAATAATATCACAAAATCACTGGCTTTGCAAGCCTTTTTACGCATTAAATAAAAGCCGCGTAAGAAGAACAAGAATCGGCAATGCAAAAACCGTACGCATAATAAAAATAATCGCAAGATGTCCGATATTTAGCGGAATCTTAGATTTTAAAATAAGAATCCCTGTCTCTGCGAGATAAATGATTTGTACGATGGACAACGCGCCGAGGATAAAGCGTGTGGCCACGGGAACGGTAAACATCATTTCGTAGCCATAATCGAGACCTTCAAACAAATAGGAAGTGCCTGTGTAAACGGCTTCTTTCCCGCTCAAAAGAAGCGCGGGGATGTACATATCTATAAAGCCCACGATAGCCGCCGGTGCATATTCAAACGCACCGTAAACGCCCAACAGATTTAACAGCCAACCAAAGGGCAAAGACAGCCATTCGAAAATAGGGGTTTGGCTTTCGATAATAAGCGCGATTGTACCCCATGCAAGAATCACGGGAATCAGTTCCATAAAAATATTAAGCCAGTTGGAAAGCCCGGATTTGATAACGTCAACAGCACCGGTTTTGCTTGCGCGGATACCCGCTTGGCTCACCGCTTGGCTAAAAAGGGACACATTTTCGGGTGTTTCTTCGTCGATTTGCTTGCCGACTTCCGGCAGGTATTCGTCCGTTAGCCCACGAAGCGGCCAAATACGCGGCATAATCACGGCAAGGATAATAACCGTTATGCAAATAATCAGATAAAACAGCCAAAAGTAAGGCGTAAGCCCCACCACACTTGCGATAACAAAAGTAAACGGCAGGGATACAAAGGTAAAGTTTACGCAAATAGCGGCGGCTTCGCGGCCTGTATAGTAGCCCTTTTCGTGCTGGTCGCGGGTGATAATAACCCCCGCCGCAGAGGAGCTAAACCAAGACCCCATGAGGTCAATGGAAGAACGCCCGGGCAAAGTAAACAAAAAGCGCACAATTTTGCGGATAAGCACACCCAAAAATTCCATCAGGCCAAAGTCCGTAAGCAGCGGAATAGCAAGCCCCAGTACAATAAAAATCGTAATCAAGTTTGAGCCGCTGCTACCGCCCGCGATTAAGTCCATCATCAAGCGGCCGCCACCCCAACCGATAAGCCAATCCGGTC
>WQRQ01000190.1 GCA_009786685.1 Defluviitaleaceae bacterium | reverse complement strand
CGGCTTCATGCGAGCTTTCGTTGTAGGCGTAGAGCTTTGAAAAAATTTGCTAAATCCTGTTTTTAATTGCTTAAGTTGTTGGCATTGGTTTGACGCTTACGAAAGAATAAAAGATAGCGCGGGTTTTGGTGTAGATAAGTATACACCTATAAATGAGGGCAAGTTATGGGCGTATGCACGGCAACTATCCGCAAAAGAATTTTACAGCGCAAAAGCCGTATAGCAAACAGGGGAAATGCTATTTACCATAAACTGGCGTAACGATATAAACGCCGCCGCTATTGGCTCATAACCGGGAGCGGCGGCGTTTGTGCCGTGGAGCGGATAGCAATTAAATGACATGGCGAACGAGCGAGTGAACAAATATTCTATTTTCAGCTTGCTTTTTTGGATAGGTTATACTATAATTAGGAAGTTTGAAAAAAATTATATCTGCGGAGGTTTTCTGGTGAAAAAAGGAAAAAAGAATCTCATTATAACTGGTTGTATTATTGCATTTTTTATTGTTGGTTGGACAGCGGCATATTACATCACGCAAAGTATCACATATTCACAGCGAATTGCACAGCTAAATGAATATCCCAATTTTGATGATGACAGTACACAACTTGCGTTTGTTTTCGACTTAAATCGTCGTGATTTATATATGGATTTAATTGAAGAATTTGGATTAGACGAAATAACTTATGGTTATGAAGATGTAGACCTAATGCGAGTTTTGCTAAATTGGGTAACAGAAAATTTTCCACATAATGGTCAATCTGGCTTGCCTGTTAATCGCGATGCAATGTCTATAATAGGATATGTTCGCGAAAATCCCCGAGGTATAAATTGTCGTGGGTTATCCATTTTATTGGCAGAGGTTTTACGTTTATACGGTATAGAAGCCAAACACATTACAGTTATTCCACCAGAAGATATGCACCCCGTTCATGTTGTAACCCATGCTTTTTCAAGAGAGTTGCAACAATGGATTATGCTAGACCCTACATTCGGAGTTTATCTAACTGATGAAAATGGAAACTTTATGAATTTATATACGCTTCGCCGTGCGTTTGCCGAGGGACTTCCATTATTTGTAAATGAAGATGCCGGACACAATGGAAGAAGTTTCAACATGAGGAGTTTTCGTCAATTTACGGCAGACTATCTCTTTAGGTTTAGTACAGGAACATATTTTGGTTTTGGTTCTGAACATGATGATAGTAATAATCTCCGAACAATGCTTGTTCCTGTAGGGTTTTCAATGCCTTATGATTTCCGTGCCTTTAATTTTACAAGTATACTTACGCGCATATTTGGAGGTGGAAACCGTTGGACAGAGCCGGATATATTGACAACATCAGCAGAGGCGTTTTTTGCTATTCCCGAATAGCGAATATATGCAATACAGTAATAAGCATTATACACATTTCAAAAATTAGCACGGCGGGTTATTGAAATAGATACCCGCCGTTTTTGTAAATGCGAATTGGATAAAATGTTGCAATGCGATAAAATAACAATGCAAAACCGCGCCGCAAAGGGTACATTTTCCGCTAGATTTTAGCGTGGTTTTGGTGTATATAGTAGTATCCAGTTGGACACTCTTTTTTACATATGTTTTTCTTATCGGTTATTTCGGTAATTTTACCCCCAACGACGCAGCAAGCGAAGCGCACGCGTCACGGGGGTCGCCCGCTAACCCATGTAGTCCGGCGCGGGGAATTCCCTTCGCAGCGGTTGGCCGCAGGTTCTAGCAGCGAAGGGATTTCCCCGCGACGGACGCGCACGATACCCCCGCGGGCGCACACCCCCATCCCCGCTAAATGCCACACATTCACTTCGTAAATGCGCTCGCAAGAAATAACCCCGCACGGCGGCTATCCCCCCGCAAAAACTCCTCCTCGGTAGGGTCGTGTGTAATACAAATAACAATCCCATGCGAGTAATCCTTGACCATCTGCATGATAACGGGCTTTAGCTCTGCGTCCAGTCCTTTAAACGGCTCGTCCAGTATCAGCACGTCGTAGTCTGCTATTAGGGCGCGGCATATGCAAACGCGTCGTTTCATGCCGCCGCTTAGTTCGGAGGTTTTTTTTGTTAGGCTGTCGCCCAGTCCTGCTTGGGTGAGCAGTTTGGTGGCTAGTGGTTTATCGTTTTTTACCAGTAGGACGTTTGTGAGGGTTGTTTCCCATTCTAAAAGGCGGTCTTCTTGGAAGACCATGGAGATTTTTTTGCCTTCCATGCCGATTATTTCGCCGCTGTCGGGCTTTACGAGGCCTGCTACTATGTTGATTAGGGTGGTTTTGCCGATACCGGAAGCCCCCATAAGGCATGTAATCCCTTCGTGAAATGTGAAAGAAACCCCCTGCAAAACCTGTTGCGGCGGGTCGTCGAAGGATTTGCGGATATTTTTTAATTCGATTGCCATTTTCTTATCCTTCCGAAAAACAGGCGGAAAGCCCGTTCCATTAAGTAGCTAAGCACCACGATTGCGATTGTCCACGCGAAAAGGTCGGCGGTGTTAAGGAAAATCCGTGCCATGTGCAGGTTTGCGCCTATTGTGCCGCTTACTACGCCGATAAGCTCGGCGGCAATGCCGGATTTCCAGGCAAAGCCAATGCCTACCGTTGCGGCAGAAACTACGTACGGCGCGACGGTTTTGAAGTAGATGTAAAAAATTTTCTTGTGTGTCGGCACATTAAAGATGTCTGCCATTTGCAGGAGCTTGTGGTCGGTGCTTTCTATTCCCTTGACGGTGTTGTAAAAAACGATGGGCATAACGGTGATAAAAGCGATAAAAACCGATAGCTGCGAAGAATGAAAGGCCATAAGCGCGAGAATCGTAAACGAAGCAATAGGCACGGCATTAATAACATTAATGGCGGGCGCGACGAGCTTTTTAA
>WQRQ01000189.1 GCA_009786685.1 Defluviitaleaceae bacterium | reverse complement strand
TGGCCGCGCTTTCTCGGCGGGCGCGTTCGCCGCTGCCCATTCCGTCGGATAGTACCAGCAGGGACGAGCCGTTGCGCAATTCCATAGCGGAGTAGCTGTCGCCGTTGCCGCTTTTGCTCTTTGCGCGGAACGCCACGCCGCTGGTTATGCGGAGCTTTTGGTCCTCCATAAAACGGGAGTGGCATACCCCGCCCTTTACGTCGCAGTCGCCGCCTTCTACCCGCATTTTTCGTTTTAGTACGGCGTTTAGCACGGGTAGGATTTCGCGGGCGCAGGCTTTTTTGCCTATGCAGGGGCGGTGGTTTATGGATACGCGGTATCGGCCTGCGTTGTCCTCCAGAACTATTACGCTGGTTACTTCAATTTTTTGCTTTAACAATGCCAAAATCATTTCTTCTTCAAGGCCTTCGTGGAAGCGTAGTGACATGTCGATTTCTTGCGACAGGCATTTTACTATGCCCGATACGCCGTGTAATTGCTGGCTTATCAGCTCGCGGCTTTCTGTTATGCGGTTATGCCAGCGTAGGTCGGTTTTGTATACGCTGTAGATGGCGTTTAGCTCTTGGAGCAGGGTTTCCGGCGATTTGCATTCTTTTTTAAAGCTGTCGCTTATGTCATTTAAGGTGGCGTTTCCGTTTTGTGAGCAGGCGTTTAGCATAGAAAAAACTTGCTGGTGTGTATTGTACAAATCCTCCTCCCAGCACCACTCGCGGCTGGGGCAGTTTCCGCAGGCGCGGTTTGTAAGCTCGTCTATGAGAAGCGAAATATCATGCTTATTAAGCCCCGTTTTGGGCTTGGAAAGCCCGCTGAAGGTGTCAGCCAATTTGCCGAAGGCCGACGCAAAGCTATCCAGGCGACGGGTAGTTTCTTCCTTTATCTTGTCCATATAATCGTCTGCGCTGTCCAGCACGGGATTAATCGCAGAAGCCACATTAAAATAAAAGCTCTGCGGCGTAAGAATAAACGCCAAAGCCGCCGCCGCCAGCCCGTAAAGCATAGAAAACCCAAGCCAATCCCGCGCAAGCAAAAACATCGCGCCTGCGCCAACCAGACCAATACCCACAATCACAGCAGGCCTAGCTAATCCTTTGCCAAAATGGCCTAAAAATCCACCCCCCATCCCCGCAAGCCCAAGCACAACAGCCCATTCCGCACCCCAGTATCCCGCAAGGTGCAGAAAAAAGCCCAGCAACATACCCGCCGCCGCCGCCATGCTTGCCCCGCCCTTAAAGGCAACAACACAGAGTACATAAACGCAAAAGAAAATCCTAAGCGGCAAGCTGCCCACATAAATATCGGACGCCCCCGCAATTACCCCCGCAAAAATCACGGTAATGGAAGCGATATCTTCTCCGCTCAGCAGCTTAGCCCGTCGTTTTCGTCCCGTTAAAATAACATGCGCCCGCTTAATCACAAGCGTAAGCCCACCCGTCAAAACCGTCTCCAAAATCACAACGGAAAAAAAGAAAAAATTAATCCCGTAAAGCAAAAAAACAGTTAACCCGGCAGCAAAAACAGAAGCCGAAGCGGCAACAGCCACCCAAGGCAGTCGCAACCACCCCCTGCGCTCCCCGCCGGTAATATGTAGCCCGCAAAAATAATAACCACAAAACAAAACCACCGCCAAAACATAACGCGCAACAAAAACATCCCCAAGCCGTGTAACCAGCCCAATCAAAATAAACAACGCGGTAAGATAAAATCCCTGCACCCCCATAAAAGCCGCCAAAAAAGGTACAGCCAGCGGATTAATAAACCCAAAAACCTGCGCCCGTCCGATAAAAAACCCAAACGCACAAATAAGCGCGACAACCAGCTCACGCTTGCCTATCGGCTTTCTCTTGCTCTTTGCAGCAGTCATAGGTATATGCATACAAGCCACCCCTTTAAGTGACATTATAAGCTTGTCCGAGTGCGGATTTTGTAAAAACCTGCAAAACTCCACCCCCGTAAGATAATAGCGTCATCGCACTCCTTTCGTGTAAACAATCGCATGTTGCGAATGTGAGTTCGTTAGTGTATATACAGAACATTATTTCTCTATGTGAATTTACCGGACAAGCGGGTATAATGACAGCAACCTAGATGAAAAAGGGGTGAGAATATGACAGACCGAGAAATAAAAAAGCAGATGGCAGATAAGTTATTTGAGTATTCTGTATTGATGAAAGCACCTGCTGAAAAGCGGGAAACAATTATTAAAAATCATATTTTGCAAGCGAAGGCAAGCATGACAGCCGAAGAGGTTTCTCACGTTTTGAAAATGGTAGAAGACGCAGAAGTTTAGATGCAAAGATTTTTAAAAGAATCAATCGGTTGTCGGTGGATTCTTTTTTTATTACGTTATTATTACAGAACATTTTTTCCCTATATAATTTTCATAAAAAAACCGATATAATGTTACAGGCGTATCATGCCTGTGCTTTATTTGTGTAAAGCAAAACATTCGCCGGGGGGTATTTATTATATGAAGACTTTTAAAAAACACGTGAGCCTGCACTTGGTGTTTATACTGGTGTTTAGCCTGTTTATGCCGTTTGTGGGGGCTGTGCCTGTGTACGCTGTACAAAGTGACCCGCTGGGTACAGGTACGGGTACGGCTCGTGGCGGCGATTTGCGAACCTCCGTAAATGCTACCATGACGCTTGGTACGGCAAATGTTCCCAGCTTTAATCCGGGAGCGTCTGCACCGGCAGGCTCGATAATGCTTAACTGGCCTGTTTCTACCCCGGTGGGCGGGCGTCCGTTTATGGATGTACTTCGCTTCTTCGACGAGTTTGGTCATAGGCATGAGCTTTCTGTGCGCCGCATAGAGGCCGCGGACGGCCCCGGTCTAATGGTTAACTACGACGTGTTTATTCCCAGAAGAAATTCTACAACGGGGCTTGTAGAAAGCTATATCCATGTAAGCGAC
>WQRQ01000188.1 GCA_009786685.1 Defluviitaleaceae bacterium | reverse complement strand
CCCCCCAACGGCTACACAGCGTAACGGCTTTACCGATTATACGGTGGTCTTGGGCGCAGACACGGACTTTCCCCTTAACGGTATTTTGTCCGTGCCCGATAATACGACAGGGCAAGTACCTGCCGTTGTTATCGTTCACGGGTCGGGGGCGCATGATATGGACGGCACGATACACGGTAACAAGCCCTATCGTGACATAGCCGATTTTTTGGCTTCACAGGGTATAGCCGCTATCCGTCACGACAAAAGGAATTTCGCACACGCCGCACGGTTGGCAGAGGAAATCGGCGGCAAAGGCACGGTATGGCATGAAGCCATAGAGGACGCAATTTTAGCCGCAGAAAAACTACGCAACCACCCCCGCATTGATGAAAATAGGATTTTCATTATCGGGCATAGCTTGGGCGGTGTGCTTGCACCTCGAATACACGCAAACGGCGGTAATTTTGCGGGCGTGGTTTTAATGGCGGCTTCCCCCCGCTGTATACTTGATATGTTTATTGAGCAAAGCACGGCTTCCGTTCTTTCGGGATTGGATGATGGCTTAATTGATGAAGCAACAAAGACGGTTATGCTTGCGGAATTGGCAATACTTTCAGACATATTCGGCTCTATCGCTTATATGACCGCCGAAGAAGCAAGGGAAACCCCCATACCCGCATTGGGTACAATGGCTTACTACTGGAAAGATATACAACAACACCCCTTTGCCGATTACGCAAAAAAGGTAGCTGTACCGATTTTGGTATTGCAGGGCGGTAGCGATTTCCAAGTGCTTACGGATATAGACTTCGTACTGTTGCAAGAATTATTTGCCGACCATGATGATGTTATCTTTACGGTATATGAGGGATTAAATCATCTTTTCATGCCGACCACAGCAACCAATTTTGTACAACACGCAATGGGGATAATACAAGCAGCGGGGAATGTAGATACGCAGGTTTTACAGGACATAGCGGATTGGATTATGGGGGTGAAGCAATGATTTCTTACACACAGGAATATTATCTGTGCGCCGTCAACGCCAAGGGTCGTTTGTCCCTTTCCAAAGGAACAGAGATAGATTGTGCATTTTTCGCCGGGGCAATCATGGAATTGCTTGAGCATGGGTTTGTTAAGCCGGACGCAAACGAATATATCGTTTGCGACAAGCCATTTAATGAAGATTTTGCTTATTTGCGTCCATTATATGATTTTATAGCAACGCAAAAGAAACCAAGAGACTTGAAAGACCTTGGTATTGATTGGATGATTTGTTTCAAGTTGAAAAATAAAACTTGGGATGAATTGCGGGAAGCAATAGGGCTATCTTTAGCGGCTCACGGATATGTAGAAGAACTGACAAACCAAGGATTATTGAGGAACAAAACAAGATTTGCGCCAAAAGCCGAAGCCGTTACGCCCATTGTCGAAAGAATCCGCGCCGAGCTTCTTGAAGATGGGAATATTACCCAAGAAACGGTTTGTTTAACCGCATTATTGAATAGCAGTCGGTTATTAGGTAATTATTTCAGCAAATTTGAATCGAGAGAACTTAAAAACCGTCTTGAAAAGTTGAAGGACAATGAAGCATTTGCAACAGCACGAGATGTAATGGAAAGAATAACACTTGTTCTCACTGTTATCACTGCTGTAACTGTTGCTATCACTGCTTCTGCTCGATAAATTTCAAAAATATCACCAAAGATATCGTTACACTTCTTACATCTGCATATGAGAGTGAAAAACATCAGTGTTTATGCAGGCTCGACCGCTTTTTTCAAAAACATCTGCGGCAGGTGCGAGCGAAGCGCGCTCGCCGATATCTGCCAATAATATCCATATCAGCGCGCAAATACATGCCGCAATCACCCCATGCAGCAGCTTTGCCAGCAAATAGCCCCGCACCCTAATCCCAGTCCCCGCAACAAAATGAAATGTCTGCGCGTGGACAGAAAATCCACCAAAAGCCACTACAAAAGCTGCCGCCGCCAAAGTAATTACGCTCGGCGTGAGTGTGGCAATTCTCCTTGCCCCACTCGTTACCTCCACCAGTCCACCAACCACGCCACCAAAAACCGTATCACTCGGCAAGCCCAAAACATCAAAAACCGAAATCACTACGCTAAAAAAGATTATCAGCCCGCCAATCACCGTAATCGAATCCATGGAATTTCTAACAGCCTCTCCGAGCATTTTCCCTATAGAATGTGCGTTCGAGAGGCTGTTTTCTCTTTTTTCTTCTCGCGCATACATAGAATCATCTTTCGGTTTTAATAGAAAACCCACCGCAAAAGCCCCTAAAACGTGGGAAATCCACAAAATATATCCTATTCTTGTACTGTTAAACATGCCCACGCCCACCGCACCCAAGATAAACAACGGACCCGCATTGTTACAAAATGCTAACAAATGTTGTGCTTGCCGCGTATTTAGCTGTTTTTCGCGGTATAAATCTGATACAGTCTTTGCACCCATGGGATAACCGCTGGTTAAACCCGTCACCAGACCAAAGCCCGCCGCGCCCGGCAGGTTAAAAAAACGACGCATAAAAGGCGCGAGAAACCGCGCCAAAAGCTCCGCAAAGCCTAACATTACCAGCATATTTGTGACAATCATAAACGGCAGAAGCGACGGCAATACATTGTTAAACCACAGCAACAAACCATCTCGCGCCGCCGCCAAAACATTTTGCGGAAATATTAACAAGAAAATGTTGAACATTACTAACAAAATTGCTATAATCAAAAAAACACGTCCCAAAATTTTAATATTTTGTTAATACATTCCACAAGATTACTTAAAAAATGAGAGTTGGCACATCAATGGCAAACCGACGTCCCCCGCAAGATAACCGCCGCAGACCACCTCAAATAGAAAGCTACAGATATAATCGCAGAGAAGACCCATATATGGAGCCGCTGCGCCAACCGCGCCCGCAGCAACGCCGCCGTGTGCCGTATTCTGCCGCGCCGCCGCGTCCGCCACGTATGAAAGCACCCCCACGCAGGGGTATGTCGCCTTCTGCAAAAGTGGTTGTTG
>WQRQ01000187.1 GCA_009786685.1 Defluviitaleaceae bacterium | reverse complement strand
CCAAGCACCGACGACCCGTTGGCTAACCTGCCACATCAGCCCGTTGACCCCCTCCCCGAAACGACACCGTTCCCTACGCTGCCGCCTGTGACACCGCTTCCGACGCTGCCCCCGGCAGACCAGCCCGGTGACGCACCCGGCAACAATGCACCCGACGCCACAAACGACACGGGCAATGTCCCATGGTGGCTGCAACCCCCCACGGGACAGTAGCCGTGTTTGACATCCCCGAAGAGATAAAAAAAATTCCAACCCGCCCCGGTGTATATATAATGCGCGACGACAGTGGCATAATATATGTAGGAAAAGCAGTAAACCTACACAATCGCGTACGTAGCTACTTCCAAAAATCGCAAAACAATCCAAAAACATTGCAGCTTGCAAAAAATATCACAAATTTCGAATACGTAGTAACCGACAACGAAAGCGAAGCGTTGATATTAGAAAACAACATGATAAAACTACATTGCCCAAAGTACAACATCCGCCTAAAGGACGACAAAGCATACCCATATATAAAAATCACAAAAGAGCGGTTGCCACGCGTCGTATACTCGCATCGCCGAGGCAAGGACAAGGCAAAATACTACGGGCCGTTTGTGTCAAAAACGCATGTCCGTGAGTTGCTCGACCTAATCCACAGGCTGTGGCCGCTTCGCCGTTGCAGTAAAATTTTCCCACGGGATTTTGAAAAAACGCGCCCATGCCTAAACCACCACATAGGCCAGTGCAAAGCTCCATGCAACCGCCTGCTAAGCGAGGAAATCTACGAAAATCACGTATCCGAAGCGGAGCAATTTATACAAGGCAAGGATACGAAGGTGTTGGAAAAACTTTCGCAAGAAATGCAATCCGCCGCAGAAGCCATGGAATACGAACGCGCCGCAGAAATACGCGACACAATAAACGCACTAAAGCTGTTAACCGACAAGCAAAAAGCAGAATCCGGCAACGAAGACCGCGACATAATAGCCCTAGCCCGCGAAAACGACGAAGCCCTAATGCAAATTTTTTTCGTGAGGGACGGCAAGCTATCGGGGCGCGAACACTACATGATGGCCGCCGCCGAAAACGAAACAAACGCCGAAATCCTTTCCGCCTTCATAAAGCAATTTTACAGCGAGGCGGCATTTATTCCAAAGGAACTGGTAATCGTAAGCCCCCCCGCCGAGCAAGAGCTAATCTCCGAATGGCTAAGCTCGTTAATAGGACGACAGGTAGCAATCACAGTCCCAAAGATAGGCGAAAAGCGCAAGCTTGCAGACCTTGCACAAACCAACGCGGAGCTAACAATGTCGCAGTTTGGAGCGCATATAAAGCGGGAAACCGAGCGCAACAAAAACGCGCTCCAAGAGCTTGCCGCCGCCCTAAACATCCACGACCTTACCCGCATAGAGGCCTACGAT
Organism: Defluviitaleaceae bacterium; assembly: GCA_009786685.1. Taxonomy (GTDB): domain Bacteria; phylum Bacillota; class Clostridia; order Lachnospirales; family WQUN01; genus WQVC01. The sequence goes on along the minus strand of WQRQ01000187.1, from coordinate 1,762 downwards.
ATTTCCAATATACAAGGCTATGAATCCGTAGGCTCGATGATAGTATTCGAAAACGGCAAGTCGAAAAACAGCGACTACAGGAAATTTAAGCTACGCGCCGTGATAGGCCCGGACGACTACGCGGGCATGGAAGAAGTCCTAACCCGCCGCTTTAAGCGATATAATGAAAACAGCGAAGGTTTTGCCAAACTGCCGAGTGTGATTTTTGTAGACGGCGGTAAGGGGCAAATCAGCGCGGTAGAAAAGGCTCTCGTGGCACAAAGCATCAGCATTCCCGTATGTGGCATGGTGAAGGACAACCGCCACCGAACTCGTGGCCTGTTGTACCAAGGCGAGGAAATAAACCTACCCCGCCACGGCGAAGGCTTCAAACTGGTAACGCGCATACAGGACGAGGTACACCGTTTCGCGCTGGAATACCACAAAAAATTACGCGCCGACAGCCAGGTTCGTTCTGTTCTCGATGAAATCCCCGGCATAGGCGCGACCCGCAGAAAAGAGCTTCTGCGCCACTTCAAAAGCATAGAGGCAATCCGCACAGCCGACATCGACGCCCTTGCCGCAGCCCCTTCCATGAACAATAAATCCGCCGCAGCGGTTTATAATTTTTTCAGAAAAGGAGATTGATGATATGGCAGTTAAATCAATCCTTGAACAAGAGTACGTTTACGAGGCCGATAACACAGGGGAGTATTGTGTAGTAAATGTTTCGCTGGACATCACGGAAATGGAAGAAATCGTAACAATAAAACCTCAACAAAACATGACTTTACCCGAGGTAGAGCGCGTTTTGCTTGGCTTCGAAGCCGACGTTTTGAATAAAATGCAGATGAAATTAAGCGGTAGCTACCCCGCCCGTTTGGACTACAAGGGCAGGGTTTTCAAAATCGCTTTTGACGACAGCCATAAAGTAAAAGGGATTGTTCCCCTGTGACGGGGCTACAGGCAAGCGGAGCGTTTAACAACCCCGGAGAGGGGTATACCGTACCGCTTTCTGCCGTAATCCAAGAATTTAAACTGGAACTTCTCACCCCCGCCATAAATGTTGAATCGCGTGAGCTTACCCGCGCAAATATCAACAGACCTGCGCTACAGCTTGCGGGTTTCTTTGATTACTTCGATACAAAACGCCTGCAAATCATTGGCATGGTAGAGCATACCTACCTGCAAAGGCTCGACGACGGCCAGCGTAAAAAAAACTTGCGCCGCATATTTCAGCACGAAATCCCCGCCATGGTAGTGTGTCGCGGGTTAGAAGTGTTTCCGGAAATGCTGGAATACGCCAACGAGTACGACGTCCCGATTTTTACAACAGAATCCGCCACCACCGATTTCATAAGCGAAATAATCCGCTGGATGAAGGTACAGCTTGCACCACGCATAACCATGCATGGTTGTCTGCTGGATATCTACGGCGTAGGCACACTAATCATAGGCGAAAGCGGCATAGGTAAAAGTGAAACCGCGCTGGAGCTTATCAAGCGCGGCCACCGCTTTATAGCTGACGACGCAGTAGAAGTACGTCGAGTATCCGCCGAAACTCTTATTGGCTCTTGTCCCGCAAATATCAGGTATTTCTTGGAGCTTCGCGGCATAGGAATTATTGACATAATGCAAATGTTTGGCGTGCAGTCCATTAAACCTACGCAAGCGATTGAGCTAATCATAAGCCTGGAGCTTTGGGAAAAAGACCGTATCTACGACAGAATAGGCCAGCCCGAGCAGTTTACGGAAGTCTTGGGCAATCAGGTAAACAGCCATT
>WQRQ01000186.1 GCA_009786685.1 Defluviitaleaceae bacterium | reverse complement strand
TAACGCGATAACTAATGTTTGCAGTACATCTACTGCGCTGTTGAAAAACTCCATAAATCATTCCTCCTGATATTTTTGTGGTTTGTCCCGGCGGCATGGCTGGCGGTTCTCTTGCTCTTGGTTTCATCTCAATAGCTCCTTTACGTTTTGATAATATCGTGATAAAATTATGATAAAATATAGTGCAGAGGTGGATGTAATGATTCAAATTAGACCTGTTTCCGATTTGAGAAACAAATTTCCGGAAATTGAGAGTACCGTCAATAACGGTCAGCCTGTTTATTTAACCAAGAATGGTTATGGTGCAATGGTTGTTATGAGCCTTGATAAATATGCTGAATTAACTGATGATATAGAGTTAAAACTTGACGAAGCTGACTACGCCGCCGCTGTTTCTGATATTCGGTACAGCCACGACGAAGTGTTTAAGAGGTTAAAAGAGGGTATTGATGGATAAAAAATATACTCTTAGTTATCTTCCGCAATTCGAGCATGATTTGGCAGCGGCAAGGGATTACATTACTTTCACGCTCCAAAATCCTGACGCGGCGCTTCGGCTTGTAGAAGATGCCGAAAAAGCTATCTTGAAACGCTTAGAGAATCCACTAAGTTTTCAACCATATCCTTCAAAGCGAGGGAGAAAACTGCCGTACTATAGAATTACCGTTAGAAACTTCTCTGTATTTTATGTTGTGATTGATGATGTAATGGAAGTCCGGCGTTTTGTTTACAGCAAGCGCAATTTGCCGGAAATATTAAAGTAAATCTTCCACATCTATGCAGGGTCGATTTCCCTAATCATGTCTGCATCTTCAAAGTCGCTAAAATCGAACGGTTCACCCGGTGTAACAGGTGGATGCGGTTTGCGCATCTCTTTAAGATATTTTTCTATGTCAAAAGCATTTTTCTTGTTGAAATCAGAAAGGTGCTTGTAGTTTGGGTGCTTGGTTATGTCGTACTTAGCTGATAGAAACGGTCTTACGCCACGCAGCATACAGATACACTTGCCGCCGTCGAGTACAGCTAACTCATCTTGGGAAAGTAAATCTTTTCCCAGTTTTTGATAGTTGAGACTGTTGGATTTGGATTGTCCTCGGCTCTCTGATGTGTTGTAGCTGTCTATCGTTTCTTTGCCTAGCAGTTCCGAAATTTCTTTTAGTGTGGATTTTTCCTTACCACCTAAAAACAGCGTAGTATCGCAGTTTCCGGCGATTGTGTCCGCATTATCTTTGTACGCGGATTTTAGTTGCGCTTGGCTCTGTAAAATAATAGAAGCCGAGATTTCTCGGCTTCGGATGGTCGCTATTAGCTTCTCAAACTGGGGGATTTTGCCTATGTTGCTGAACTCGTCCAGCAGCAACCTCACATGAACCGGGAGCTGTCCGGAGTATTCGTCATCAGCCTTGGTGCAGAGGATGTTAAATAGTTGTGAATATGCCATAGCTGCCACGAAATTAAACGTGCTATCGGTATCTGATATGATTACGAAAAGAGCTGTTTTTTTATCACCTATGGTATTTAGCTCCAATTCGTCATACGCCATTAGTGCGCGGAGTTCTTTTATATCAAAGGGCGAGAGCCTTGCTCCGCAGCTTACCAAGATGCTTTTAGCTATCTTATAAATAAACCCAATACCCGCAAAGCCTTGTCCTACAGGCATTTTTTGACCCTAGCCCCATATAATCAAGTAACGAGGATTTTATGGAGTTGGAAACATGGATAAAAAACCCAACGCCGAAGAAAAAATCATACTCCCAAAAAACCTACAACGGGAAATGATTAAATTCTTTCTAAAAACGTCCATGCCAAAACTTGCAAAGNTGGAAGCGTCCGACACAGACGCACCAATCGACAAGGAAATACAGCAAACCTCTAAAATTCAAAAAGAGGGGTGCTGATATTATGGTTAGCACGCAAATTTTGGTACTTATCACAGGAATTTATGTAAGAGTTTCCACCGAGGAACAGGCACGGGAAGGTTACTCAATACGAGCGCAAGAGGAAAAGCTACGAGCCTACGCCCTGCTCAAAGGCTGGCACATTCACGATATTTATATTGATGAAGGTATCTCTGGCAAAGATATTGACGGCAGACCCCAAATTAAGCGGTTGATAACGGATATAGAGCGTGGCAAGGTTAATAATGTTCTCGTATTCAAAATTGACAGGCTGACACGCTCAACCAAAAATCTTATAGAGTTAATGGACTTGTTTAATACCCATGACTGCGCCTTTAATTCTTTAAGTGAATCCATTGATACCAGCACCGCAAGCGGTAGAATGTTCCTTAAAATCGTTGGTATCTTTGCGGAGTTCGAGCGGGAAAACCTAGCCGAGCGTCTGCGCCTTGGCTTCGAGCGCAAAGTAAAAGAGGGTTACACCCTAGCCAATTTTCGGCAAGCCTACGGGTACAACAAGGAAAAAGGCAGTAAAACACTAGAGATAAACGAAGAACAGGCACAAATCGTAAAGCGCATTTTTAATATGTATCTTGATGATGATTACAACCTCAACAAAATAGCCCGCACACTCACCGCCCAACAAGTGCCTACCAAAATGGGTAGACGCTGGGCTTCAATCACAGTCAAGGAAATATTGAAAAACCCCATATATATAGGCAAGGTGCGGTATTCCGTCCGTGATACTACCCGATATTTTGAAGCTGACGGCTGGCACACGCCTATCATAGAGGAAAGCGTTTTTTACGAAGTACAGGATAAAATGGGAAAAATCAAAAAAATATCCTACACCAAACGCCCAACGGCAGGGGTATATTTTGCGGGTATTCTAGTTTGTAGCGAATGTGGCTGTAAATACTCGCCAAAATGGAACTACAGACCCACTAACCCCGAACGGCGGGTAGACAAAACAAAGCCTACAAAACTAGCATATCCTACCTACTTTTGCCACAATGCACACAAAGGTATGGGCTGTAGCGCAAAAAGCATGAGCCATAAAAAGCTGGAAGAAACTTTTTTAGGCTACATTGCTGGCATTGGTGACGTATCGGCTGGCGATATAACGCAATCAGAATATACCGACAATCCAGACCACAGCGCAGAAATGACAATAATCGCTAGTGAAATCGGACAAATTGAGCGCAAAACAAAGGAAGTTATGGAGTTGTTTATGTCTGGTGGGTTAGAGTTTAACGAATACAAAGAAATGACGAAGGTAGGCAACGAACGGCGCAAAGACCTAGAAGAACGCCTAGACCAGCT
>WQRQ01000185.1 GCA_009786685.1 Defluviitaleaceae bacterium | reverse complement strand
GCTGTGCATCGTACACCAAATCCGCAACTCTACGAAGTTTGTGCCGTGGAAAGACCGCAAAGCCGTATGCGCCGACCTAAAGAAAATCTACGGTGCAGTCAACCTCGACAATGCCGAGTACGCACTGGAAGAGTTTCGTGAAACATGGGGAAAGAAATACCCTTCGATACTAAAATCATGGGATGCCAACTGGGCAGAATTAACCACCTTTTTCGAATACCCGCAGGAGATACGCCACCTTATCTATACCACAAATGCAGTAGAAGCCTATCACCGCCAACTACGCAAATTCACCAAGACGAAAGCCATCCTTCCCACCGATGATTCCATTCGCAAGGTCGTGTACTTCTCAGTGAGAGAAATCACAAAAAAATGGACGATGCCCGCACGAGATTGGGGCATGGCGTACAGCCAAATCTCGATATTTTTCGACGATAGGTTGGCTGCGTGAAATGCTTTCGGGGCTACCGCCCCGGAGTTTATCCGCCGGGAGCATTATCGGTGAATGTAAAAAACGACAAGCCGGGGGCAACTTGCCGTTCTTCACCTCTTAAAGCTCACGACGCGCGTCGGGTTGCTCTCCAGCATTGCCCTGTTTGGCCGTACCTTTAGTAGTTCCACAATTTTGGTTGATTATTCCATTTACACTAATTCGGATTCACTCCCATTATTTCGGAATAATTGTCACGGGGTAGAGAGTGTCGTAGTAAAAGTCGGTTAGGTATCTTGCTTTGTCGGAGGTTTCCAAGATTTTTTCTATTGCGTGGTATTTTAGAAATCTGCTTTCGGGGTCTTTTTTCCGCAAATTGGTGGAAGCAGTATACTGCGAGCCTGTATCTGCCGTGATTCATATTGAAGATTGCGTCGTCCAGGTCTGCCAGTGCGATTTCACGATACGTTTTTATAAAGGATTCTCCCTTCGTTGCGAATGTGCGCGAATACTTGCTTGCCACTGCGGAGTTTTTTGTTTGTGCAATATGTGAAGTCGGGGTCAATTTCATTTTTTAAGATATTGTAAAAATAGTTTTCGATTTCGCGTTTTTGTTTGTCGTTTAGGTCGTTTGTGACTATGCACAGGTCTAAGTCCGAGTGCTCGTCAAAGTTCATGCAGATTAGTTTTATTTCGTTTTTTGGAGGCATGGTTGTCACCCCTTTTATTCAGTATAAGCTAATCGGTTAGCATTTTCAACGATTTCCGGCTCAAAGCCCATGGCTTCCAGTAGTTTTATTGCGTTTCGGGTTTTGGACGCACCTTGTTTAAGTTTGTAGTCGAAGGTAATGCCGCCGTCGGTTACTGTTTCGCAGAAGTGGTAATTTTTGTGGGGAAGTATTCGCGTTAGTTCTATGTCGTGGGTGGCGGCAATGCACAGGATGTCTTTTTTGTTCAAGAATTGCAGGATTGCGGCGGACGCGGCTACGCGCTCCGTGGTGTTTGTGCCTCGTAGGATTTCGTCGATGTAGCAGGTGCAGGGGTGGTTTTCTATGGCGGTGAGGATTCGTTTTAGGGATTTTATTTCTACAATAAAGTAGCTTTCGCCGGCCAGTATGTCGTCGCGCATTGCCATGGATGTGATTACCAGCGAAAAGCGGGTGGCGAAGCGTTTGGCCGTGCAGGTATAAATTGTCTGCGCCAAAATTCCGTTGATTGCCAGCGTTTTTATGAATGTGGACTTGCCCGAGGCATTTGAGCCGGTGATTAGGCTGTCGCGCTCTATTTTTTGCGTGTTTGTCACAGGCTCGGTGATTAGCGGGTGGAAGATTTCTTCGAAGTCCAGTGCGTTTTCGTTGTTAAATTGCGGCAAGCAAAATGCGGGCAGGCTTTTTCGGAAATTTAGCACGGCAATCGCCATATCCGTCTCGCCCAATGTGCGGTAAATTTTATGGAAATCGTCGTTGTTTTGCATGATTAGCGTGATAAATTTGTTGTAATGTCGCACGTCGTACAAAAACATCACGGTAAAATACTGCCACACGGCGTCTGCGAGGTCGCTGCTTGTGCCGGCCTTTTTTACGGGGGCTTTGGAGATTACTTTTTTAAAGATTTTGTACTCTAATCCTTCATCCAAATGGCCTAAATTTATCAGTCGCTTGTAACACACCATCATCGCACCGAAGTAGCTGATTGCGGGGTATTCCGTTTCCATTACGGCCATGGACTTGTGGTGGACAATAAGATTGACTATGAATGACAGCAAAAGTCCAATCGCGCCCGCCAACAGGCTAAAAACCGAGGTTACAGCAAAAACGATGGGCATAAATGCCAAAATTTTATACATAAGCGAGTAGGGAAGGAGCCGCACATTTTCGCCAAAAATAAGCAAGGCTATCCCGTTGAAATCGTCTTTACCGAGCCGCGCAAGGGCAAGTTGGGCTTGGAAGCGGGCTTCTTCGTTTTTGGCGAAAAAGTCAATCCGCTCCTCGCGTTTTTGCAGCGTGTCCTCAGAAAATTGCGGATTGTGCAGACAGTCGTACAGGTATTCTTCGCCTACGGAGGATTGGCAGGCGTTTATTCTTGTAAACACTTTGTCCATGTCCAGGTCGTGCCATGTGATTTCGTCTATCATGCCCCCGCCTTTTAGGGTCTTGTATTTTTTTATGGTGTTTAGGTTTAATTCTTGGTCGGGGATTTTCCCGAAGTTGTTTTGCAGTCTTGCCTTTAGATTTTTGTTTCTTTGCACCTTGTCCCAAATAATCATCACTGTAACTATGGCGATTATTATCGCGCTTAATATTGCAAACTCCATGCGTCATTCCCCTTTTGTAAAGTTTTTTAAAAATTCAACCGACCGTAATTTATCGTCAGTTGAGTTTTAAAAAAATATTTGTCATTGTATACCATTTTGTGATAGAATGGCAAATAATGAATAAATATTCAAAGGGGATGTATTTTTTATGGATGTAAAAAGCGGTCACGTAATTAAATTTGCAGTGATGTCGATTATCGGTATCTTCCTGTTTATGGTGCTTTTGCCGGATGGTGCGGGGTCGGCAAATATCCCGCTCGGGTTTGCAATAAACTGGCTCGGGCTTACGCTTAACAGCGTGAATGTCGGTGGGTTTGGTCTGGTGTTTCTTATTGCCGCGGTTATTATAACGGCGTCGCTTATTATGACACTGGTTGCGTATGTGCTAAAGCCCGCATTTATAATGGACAATGCGTGGATGAAAAGCTTGTTTTACAGCCACCCTGTTTACTTTGTAAGCAAGGTCATTGGTGTCGCCATCGCATGGATGGTGTTTTTTAGCGTAGGACCGGATTGGCTTATCGGTTGGGGTGGCGGCCGCTTGATGATGGACTTAATCGCGGGCGGTAGCAGCGGC
>WQRQ01000184.1 GCA_009786685.1 Defluviitaleaceae bacterium | reverse complement strand
AAACCCGCCGCGTCGTAGATGTCCTCCGTGGCTTCTTCTTCCAAGATATCTATCGCGTCATCTATCGTTACTATGCCTACCACTCGGCCTTCCTTGTCTACCACGGGGATTGCCAGCAGGTCGAGTTCTTGCAGGGTGCGGGCTACTTCTTCTTGGTCGGTGTCGGTGGTCACGCTTATGGCTTTTTTCGCCATTATGTCCTCGATTTTTGTCGTACCGTCCGAACATACCAGTTCTTTTAGCGAGATTACACCTTCCAGCATTTTCGCGCTGTCCGTTACATACAATGCGTACACCGTTTCCATGCCCTGCGCCTGTTTACGCACTTTTTCCAGAGCTTCTGCCGCTGTCATTTCGCGCCCAAGGCGGATAAACTCCGTCGTCATTATGCGGCCTGCCGTCTCCGCTTTATAGCCCATCAACTCGTTTGTTATTTTTCGCTCTTCGGCAGAAATCGCGGCGATTAGCTTTTTTGCAACGCTCGCGGGCAACTCGTCCAAAAGTCGGACACGGTCGTCGGGCGCGAGTTCGTTTACAAACTCTGTCGCGCTTTCGTCCGTAAACGAACGCAACAAGTTATGTTGCTCGTCCGTGTCCAGCTCTTCAAAAATCCGCAAAGCATGGTCTTTCGCGAGCAGCCTAAATACAATCAACTGTTCCTCAGACGTAAGCCCATGAAATGCGTGCAGGATTTCCACTTCTTCCGCAGTTGTGAGAAGAATTTTCAGGGCTTCCATATCCTTGTTTTTGATATGGGTTAAAATGATTTCTTTCATAATGCACCTCCTTTTTTAATAAAAAAACGACCACATCAAGGGGTCGCTATTGCGATGCCATCAGCTACGTTAAGCAAGCCTTAATCCGACTATGCCTGTTATACCCCGTGGCTGTCTCTCGACATTGCGGGGCAGTAGCCTGTGTTCTTTTAGGAGCCTCACCTAACAAGTAATGTGCGATTATGCACACAAATATGTATACACTCTAATAATTGCAATGTCAACATTTTTATAGCGGATTTCAAATATTTCTTATATAATATGCGCGAAAGGACGTGTTTTTAAAATGGAAGAAAAACTAAGAATACTAAAAATGATTGAAAACGGACAAATCNCCGCGACGGAAGCCGCGCAGTTACTGGGTGCGATAGGCGACGGCGGGAGTGGGGGAGGGCATTCTGCGCCACCTCCACCGCCCGCGCCTTCTCACCACGCGCCGCCACCGCCGCCGCCGTCTCGTGCAGCCGACACCCGCTACAGCGGATACAACACAAACGAAGGCGGCACAGCAAGTGGCGGCTCTACGAGTTTTGAAGACCTCGGCCGTAAATTCGAGAGCTTTGCACGTGAGGCCGCGCCAAAGGTAGAAAAATTCGCGGAGTCCTTGGCCAGTACAATCGCAGGAGCGGCAGACCGTTTCTCCGAGGCATTTGTGCAGCACGCAGACGCGGCAGAATCCGCACCCGGTTCCCACGGCCAATCCCACCGCCCTGCGGAAAAACGCCCCTCGGGCGGAGGCGGCGGAAGCACCATAGAAAAACAAGTTGAGGTCGCCGTAGAAACCGGCGGCTACAACGAGCTATCGCTATCCGGCCTTGGCGGCGAAGTCCGCGTAAAGGGCTACAACGGCGACAAAATCACCGCCCGCATAACCTACCGCGCAAAACGCGCCAACGCGCCCATAGAACTCGTAAAGCTGGGCGGCAAATATTTTCTAAAATACGAGCCGGATGACTTTAACATGGTGGCGATAGACGCCTATGTACCCGAGCGAGCATTCAGCGTAATAAAACTTGACGGAATAAACGGCGCGTTAGACGTCTCATCCCTATCCGCAAGCGAAATGCGCTTTTCCAACTCAAACGGAAGCACCTCCTTGGCCAATCTGTCCGCCAACAACCTCACGGCAGAATCCGGCAACGGACGCTTTTTTATTTCAAAAATCATCGCAGAGAGTGCATCCTTCGAAAACCTAAACGGCCCGATGGAAACCGACGAGCTGGACGTGTCAAAGCTAAAGCTGCATAACTACAACAGCCCGCTTTCCATTATAATGTCAAAATTTGACCGTTATTCAGAATATATCTGGAGCGTCGAAACAGGCAACGCCAAGCTAAGCATAAACCTACCATCCGCGCCGGGTCTCGGCTACCACATAAAAGCCCACGCAGCCATGGGAGAAATCCGCCTTGGTCTCACAGGAATGCAACACCTGATAAACGAGCCATCCCTCGTAGAAGCCAGAAGCGTAAGCTTCGACAGCTCCGCAAAAAAAATAAAAATGGCGGTAGAGACATCCAACGCACCACTTTTAATTAATTAAATGCGTTGGCGGTCTACCGAAAACGTGCAAAAAATTCGCTCATAAGTGCCGAGCATTCTTCCTCGCATACTCCACTAATTACCTCGCAGCGATGATTAAACCGCGGCTCGTTAAGAATATCCAAAACAGAGCCCGCACACCCGGCCTTTGGGCTGTTTGCACCAAAAACCACCACAGGAATACGCGCCTGCACAATCGCACCCGCACACATGGGGCATGGCTCCAATGTAATATAAATGCGACAATCCTCCAGCCGCCAGTCGCCAATCACCTCACAGGCCTGATTAATCGCTGTGATTTCCGCATGGTGCAGCACATTTTTACGTGTGGCGCGTTCGTTGGCGGCGCGGCCTATTATTTTGCCGTCGTGTACGATTACACAGCCAATCGGTACTTCGTTTAATTCAAAGCCCCGACGTGCTTCCGTCAGGGCTTCTTTCATATAAAATACGTCGTCCATTAATCTTTTAAATGCACGTCATGCGCGCCGCCCTCGATTATGCTGGACGGAGAAACACGCGTAAGCCGCGCCGTCGCATGGAAATCCGCAATCGTAAGCGCACCGCAGTTGCACATTGTCGCCTTTATTTTACTCAGCGTTATGTTTAAATTATCGCGCAGACTGCCCGCGTACGGTACATACGCATCCACGCCCTCTTCAAAGGTAAGACCGCCGCCGCCTTCGTAGCGTTGCCAGTTGCGGGCGCGTTCCGTGCCTTCGCCCCAGTATTCCTTCATGTAATTGCCGTTTACCGTTACGCGCTTTGTTGGGCTTTCGTCAAAGCGGGCAAAGTAGCGACCTTGCATACAAAAATCCGCGCCCATTGCCAGCGCAATCGTAATGTGATAATCGTGAACAATGCCACCGTCGGAGCAAATAGGTACATACACGCCCGTCTCTTTAAAATATTCGTTGCGTGCGGCGGTTACGTCCATGAGAGCCGTGGCCTGCCCGCGTCCTATTCCCTTTGCCTCACGTGTAATGCAAATCGCACCGCCGCCGATACCTACCTTTACAAAATC
>WQRQ01000183.1 GCA_009786685.1 Defluviitaleaceae bacterium | reverse complement strand
GTAAACGGCTGCGTCGGGGTCGCTCCCGCGCATACTCTTTATAAAGGCCGAGATGGTGTCGTAGTGATTGTCGCCGTCTTTTTCATACATAAGGGCGCGCTTTTGAATGCACGCGGCGGCGACCTCCAAATCGAGGACAATACGCCCCTTTGCGTCCGCCTCGGATGTAATGGCGGCAAGCTCCAGCGCATTAAGCGCGGCACGGGCGTCACCATTAGCCTTATCCGCAAGAAAATCCAACGCATCCTCATGCGCGTCAATCAAATAATCACCCAATCCGCGCTCCTTGTCCTCCAATGCGCGGTGCAGCAGCGACAAGATATTCTCCCGCGTAAGCGGAAACAACTCAAAAATCATAGAGCGCGATACTAACGCCTTGTTTACTTCAAAATACGGGTTTTCCGTGGTCGCGCCTATCAAAATAACCGTGCCGTTTTCCACATAGGGCAGCAGCGCGTCTTGTTGCAGCTTATTAAAGCGGTGGATTTCGTCCACAAATAAAATCGTGCGAGTGCCGTATAACGCAATCGCAGATTTTGCCTCCTCCACCGCCCTCTGAATATCCTTTACCCCCGCCGCCGTAGCATTAATCTGTACAAAAAAAGCCTGCGTAGCAGCAGATATCACAGAAGCAAGCGTAGTTTTACCCGTCCCCGGCGGCCCGTAAAAAATAAGCGAAGTCAACTTATCCGCACGTATCGCACGGGTCAGCAGCGTGTTTTTTCCTATTATATGCTCCTGCCCCACCCACTCCGAAAGAGACGACGGGCGCATTCGTGCCGCAAGCGGGGCTTCCCTACGGACTTTTTCGCGGTTTTCTTCTAATAAATCCATTTTTACCCCCAAGTACCCCAATCCAACCGTGTTTCTTCGCTGCAATTATCATAAACCTTACCCGGCTGCAAATTAAACCCGCTTAAAAGCTCAGAAACCGTAACCAACTCATACTTCTCCATCAAAACAGGAAGCAACCGCTCCACAGCCTTGCCCGTGGAGTCATAAGCGTCGTGGCAAAGAATAATCGCACCGTCGTGCAGACGCTCCATTGTGCGGTCGTATATGATATCTGCGTTTTTGTTTTCCCAGTCCAGCGTGTCTATCGACCAGTTGATTAGCGACATTCCGATTTCGGCGGAGGCGGTTTTCACCTTATCGTCAAAATAGCCGTAGGGCGGGCGGTACATATTCATGGGCAAATCGCCAAGCACGGAGCGTATCTGCTCGGCGGTATCTGTTAATTCCTTTTTAATTTCGTCGGGAGAGAGCGTGCGTAAGTCGGGGTGATTCCATGCGTGGGGCAATATTTCATTGCCCATGGTGTGTGAGCGTTTTAATATTTCTTCATTACCCTCGATTTTGCTGCCAATCACAAAAAAAGTTGCAGGCACACCATGCTTTTCCAGCGCGTTTAAAACCCGCGTGGTAAACTCGGTTGGCCCGTCATCAAAAGTTATAGCTATTTTAGATTTTTCCATAATCCACCTCGTTACAAATTTTTAGTAAGCGCGTCAAGCGAAAGAATATCACAATCATGCAACATTCCTTTCGAAACGATAAAGCAAATAAGCCCGACAAAAACCTGCCAAAGCGCGAAAATAATCAACCCAATCGTAAGTCCAAAGGCTCCGCCGACTATCACGCCTACGACGATAGCGGCCACCAGCCCGGGTATAAGCGGCAAAACATACATAAACAGCATCAAAATAGAAAGCAAAACCGAGCGGGAAGCAATACCCGTAAGCCGCATAAAGGCCAAATCCGTGCCAAGCATATAAAACGCGAAGGTTATATAGATAAGCGCGGCAGCGATAAAATTAACGGGAGAGCCGCCAAGTACAAACCAAGGCGCGGCAAAAATAAGCACACCCTCCACAGAAAACTTTAGGAGGACCTCCATATGAGCGAAAAGCCATTTTTTCAGCGGGCTTTGCGGAATCATATAAATATAATGACCGGTAAGCTCCATTTGGCCGCGCCAAGTGCTTGAGGTAAAAAGCGTGATAGAAAGCATAATGCTTAAAATGGTAAGTACAACAGCATCGCCGGTTTCGCCGTTTCGCAGAGAAATAAAGCCAAAAAACCCCGCCCCCGCGATATACAAAAACGAAGGCACTCCCCAAATCCCAAAAAGACGTGTCCTAAAGCTTTCGCGCAAATGCTTGTAAAAAAACACACTTGCACCAAAGCCCCTGTTTAGTCCGGTACCCCGTACGCGCACTTTTTTATCGGATTTACCTAATGCGGCCTGCACATCACCCTGCTGCACCGCCTGCCTAGTCTCGAAAATAGTCTGCGTAGCACCTGCCACATGCTCATAAAAGTCGGGGTCTTTCACATAAATAATAGCAACAAGCACCGCCCCAAACACCAAAAGCAGCCCAAAGAAAAATGCCGCAACAAGCCCTTCGCCCGTAATAAGCGCGACAGCCGCAGCCGCCCCCCAGCCCACAATGGGCGTAAAATCAAAAACAGGCGAGCCAAACACCGCGTCGAACCCCGCCCCCGCAAAAAAATGATAAACGGCCAAAACCGCCACAGGCACAAAAGCCGCGGCGATACAAAGCTTTGCAATAAAAATCCTACGCCTGTTCCCGTTAGTCATGGCATACATAAAAATGCTGAGCATTTGGCAAGCCAGCGCAAGCACCACATACCCGAGCCAAAGCAAAAAAACGCCGCCCATATTAACACCAAAGCCACTCTGCAACCACCCCGCCTGAAAAAGCACAAACCAGCTACCGATGATAATAGTCCTAAACGACTTGATTATTCCGTAAAGCAAAATAGTCCTGGCCCGTATAGGAGAAACAAACAAAAAATTAACGTCCTCCATACCATAGTCAGAAGTCCCCTTCAGCCCCGCCAGCGAAGTAGTAAAAAAAGTAAGCGTGAAAAACCCAAACAAAATGGCCTTTAGCGTAAGCAAATTTGGTGGGGCAGCATCTTCATAAGCCGCCCCACCCGTAAACACAGAAATCCCCACAAAAAAAAGGATAAAAGCAATGCCAAGCCCATAAGCAATCAGCTTGCCCGGGCTTTTAAGCACTTCCTTTATCTTGTTTATCGTACTGCGGATTAGCAGATATGTGAGGCTATTCATCCAACTCACCCGCTTCGAATAGGGAGAAGTAGATGTCTTCCAATGTCTCGGTTTGTTCCAAGCGGCGGCATTCTCGGACGAGCTTGCTTTTCTTCATTATAAAGGTTACGTCCCAGTTGCTTTCTACCGTGTCTATCATGTGGGTGCTTACCAGCAGGCTTGTGCCTTCGGATTTTATGTCGGATATGGCCTGTTGCAGTTCTCGTATGCCGTGGGGGTCGAGTCCGCTTAGCGGCTCGTCGAGAATGATTGCCTTTGGCTGCGGAAGCATTGCGCAGCA
>WQRQ01000182.1 GCA_009786685.1 Defluviitaleaceae bacterium | reverse complement strand
CGGGCGCGGTGGCGGTGGCTGCGGAGGGCGCATATGCGGCGGAATCGGCTCCGGCCGAGGTGGTTGCGGCGGTACGGGTGGTCGCATTTGTCCGCCGGGCTGTCCGGGCGGTCTTCTCGGCGGTTGCGGGTTAATGGGGTGGAGCGCGTTTTGCCTTCGTTCGTTCGGATTAAACATAAAAAATGCCTCCATATGATATAAGCTATACTTGTATCATATGGAGACATGTGTAATTTTGTTAAAACAATTTAGCCGACCTTTATGCAAGGCCAATCAAGAAGCCCACCAGTACATTTCGGATAAGCCGTATCAGTATAAAAGCGATAAGCGGCGAGAAGTCCAAAACCATCCCCGGCCCACCCAAGGGTGAACGATGTACCAGTCTGCGGATGGGAGCAAGCACAGGCTCAGTAAATGCGTAAAGCAAGTCTAACAGCCTATTGTTTGACATAGGAAACCACGAGAGTATAATGCGCGCAAAAAGCATTATATACAGCACCGTAAAAAATACTTCGACAGTGCGAATAAGAGCAAAAATCATCTGTGCGCCCTATCTATCGTTTGCGGCTTTTTTTTGGAAAAAGGACGCCTCAAACGGGCTTTCTTCGCGGTAGTCGGTCATTACTCTGTGGTTTGGCGGAGAAACGGTAATCATAGTATTGTTAATGCGGTTAATCGCGCCGTCGAGGGCGTCGGTGTTGCCGCACAGATAGTCTGCGATACGTTGTGCTTCTGCGGTAGGAACGCCTGTCAGGTCTACGATGCACATTCTGCCGCTGCGTACGTGGCTGCCGATTTCCACTGCGTCTTCCATACTTTTGGGATGCATGATAAAGGATTCGGATTGTTTATGCACATTTATGGCACCTGCAAATCCGTAAACATTATCTTTGCGGGCAGACGTAGATGATGAGCGCGTGCTTAAAGCTGAAGAAGAGCTTTTCGCGCTGCTTTTACGTGGTTGTTGGCTACGTTGTGTGTAGCGTACCTGTAGTGGCTCCGGCTCGTCGTAGTAATCATCTTGGTCGTAATCATCTTCATAATAATTTCTTTCGTAGTCGTCTTCATAATAGCCGTCATGTTCTTCCGCACCCGGTGCAAGCATTTTGTTTGATAGCTTTTCGCTAAGCTTTTTGAATATTCCCACCATCGTTTTGGAACCTCCCTGTTCGGAAAAATAAATTGTAGAGAAGTTAATACGACCGCTCTCCAAAGAGTGCCGTCCCAAGCCTTACCATAGTCGCGCCCTCTTCAATTGCTACTGAAAAATCGCCGGACATTCCCATGGATAACTCTACCACTTCTGTACTATACAAGCTTGACTTATTAATGTCAACAATTAAATTTCGCATTTTTATGAAAAATCCACGGTTTTCTTCCGCATTTTCTACAAAAGGCGGCACGCACATCAAACCTCTGAGCCTCACAAAGCGCATATTTACTAGGCTTTTTACCATTTCTAGAATTTCGTGGGGCGGGATACCATGTTTGCTGGCTTCGGCAGAAATATTTATTTCGACAAGCACATTCAGTATTTTTCCGAGCCGCTCACCGTGTTTATTTATCTCCAATGCGAGGGGCAACGAGTCCACAGAATGGATGAGAGAAACCTTGTCTGCGATAAATTTTACCTTATTTCTTTGCAGATGTCCGATGAAATGCCACTCTGACGGACGGTTTTCTCTTTCGGCAAAAAAATCGTATTTTGGGAGCAAATCCTGTACGCGATTTTCCCCGATTTCCGTAACTCCCGCGTCCAAAAGCTCGTTTATGCGGGGTGTGTCCACCGTTTTTGTTACCCCGATAAGCTTGATTTCACTGGCTTTGCGACCCGATTTTTTCGCGGAGGCAGTGATTACCTTGCGTACGGCGTCCACTTTCTCTTTTGTCGTTATCATCTCACTACTTGCCCCTGTCTTACCAGTCCCGCGTCCAGTGCAATTGTGTCAAATTGTCGTATATTTGTGTTGCGAGAAGGGTCTACGAGTACAGGGCCGCCCGTTTCCATTTGCTCGATGTCGATGTCCAAAACGCGAAAATCCGCAAAATTAAGCGTCGTTACATAAACCCCGCGCACAATGTTGATATCCACCTCGGAAACAATGTGCAAAATGTCCGTGGGGTCAGTCGGATTAAGGCTGTCGCCCGGGAAAAGCAGCAGAGAATCTTCTAATATATATGCGTGGGTGGAGGTGCGCTCGGAAATATGAATCGACTTTAGCTGAAGCATATCGTCGCGGCGATGCTGTATGAAATAGCTTTCGCCGTCCACGCTTTCGATGATATGCGTAAACGGAATACGGAAAAATCTGCGTGTGGCTATCGCAGAAGAAGGTATCGTAAACCCGCTTTGCACGTTGTCTGTGATGCGGATATTAACATTGCGCTGGTTTAAAAACTCAATGACGTTGCGCGTACTGCGCAGAATAACAAGGGTATGAGTATGTCCGCCCTCGGCCTTAAATTCCACCCGCATGGGAATGCGTTCGAAACGGCCTGTGACGGCGTTCTCCAAGAAGATTTGCCGCTCCGTACCCGCAGTGAAGGTGCGTGCGATTTCGTTAGGGAAATGCGCCGCTACATACCATGTATTGCCCACGATTTTAAACACCTCGTCGCCTTCTTCTACCTCGCGGCCGGGGATGATGGCCTCGTGGGGGACTGTGGTGCGTACTTCTTCGCGGTTTAAATGACGCATGTTAGCGGGCGTAAAGCGGCCTTCGTAGCCGTCGATTATCGTGGACATAATGCCGCTGTGCGCCGCATAAAGATAGTTTGAACTTAACTCGCGCTGCGCGGCAAGCACCCCGTATTGTCGGCTTAACTCGTTACGCACATGCATAGATTCTTCTATTATCATGTCGTTGCGGTTGCGTGTGATTTGTGTAAG
This sequence comes from Defluviitaleaceae bacterium, assembly GCA_009786685.1. GTDB lineage: Bacteria > Bacillota > Clostridia > Lachnospirales > WQUN01 > WQVC01. The sequence goes on along the minus strand of WQRQ01000182.1, from coordinate 506 downwards.
CGTGTCCAGCAGCGTGTATATGTCCGATAGGTTTGAGTTCATATGATGGTGCATGTTGCGGCTCATTATGCTGCGCAGGTTGGCGTTTACGCGCTCTATCATCGGGTCCGTTTGGGTAGCGTGGCGCATGTCGTGTACGCGCATTATTTCCTGCTGAAGCTGTGCGCGTTCCTGCTCGTTGCGGTGTACGGCGTCGATATCCTGAATACTCGCCACGGCTACGCCTTCGCGCACGCGGTCAAATTCTTGCACGGCAAAAACCACGCGCCCGTCCCTGTTCGCGTGGAAAACCTCTTCATGTCTGATAATTATGCCCGGGATGGACTGTTGCATTTCCATATTGCCCAGCCTTAGCGTCATCATGTCAACGTCCTGAGAAAAAAACCTAATGGCCACATGCGCCATATACGCCGCAACAAAACAGAAAAACAACGCAACAACCACTTTTGCAGAAGGCGACATACCCCTGCGTGGGGGTGCTTTCATACGTGGCGGACGCGGCGGCG
>WQRQ01000181.1 GCA_009786685.1 Defluviitaleaceae bacterium | reverse complement strand
TTGCTATCCATCATGGCGGGGCTGGACACGCCAAAAACCGGTTGCCTTACCATTGACGGCAAAGATATTGCCACCATAAACCCCGACCAATACCGCCGCGAGCGTATCTCTATGATATTCCAAGCGTTCCAGCTATTCCCGCTTCTTACGGCTATCGAAAACGTATGCTATCCATTAGAGGAGATGGGCAAAGCAAACGCAGCTGCCGACGCTAAAAAATTTTTGCAAAGCGTGGGGATTTCAGAGGAGAAGCACAAACGCTATCCGGCAAACTTATCGGGCGGGGAGCAGCAGCGTGTGGCGATAGCCCGCGCCTTGGCCACCGGCGCAAAAATCATCTTGGCCGACGAGCCGACAGGCAATCTCGACACAGAAAACGGCGACGCCGTGGTACAAATTCTGCGAGAACTCGCCCATAAAAACGACTACTGCGTAATCACGGTAACGCACAATTTAGAAATCGCTGCATTGGCCGATGTTGTGTACAAGATGAGTGACGGGGTAATATCATGCTCTTCATAAAATCCATGCTGCGCCAGCCGCTTCGTACGGTATTATTAATGCTTCTGATTGCAACTGCGTCGTTTGCGTTTGTATTGCGTGTGGTGGAGCGGCAGATTATTGTGGAAAAAATCCATGAGTTAAGCCAATACTATCGCACAATCGGGTTTTTGCAGCCGACACTCGAAAACAATGTATTCGGCGGTGCAGAAATCCTTCGCCAAAGCCCCTACCTCGCCTTTGAAGACAGGCGAAGGGCAGCGGCGGGGGTAATGCGTGATTTCCCAAACGCGGACTTTATAGGGCTAAGCGGCGACCCGGAATACGACACGCGCTACACCGACGCGTTTTTTTATGCCGTTGTAAATAACATAGTACACCTAACCGACCGTCCGCTTATCAGGCTTGTTTTGCAGGTGGAAGAAGTAGTACAGGGCTTCCCGGAACACGCCGTTGAGGGACAAATTTTACTTATGTATCATAACGCCGATATAAACATGCAAATCGGTGAGCGGTATTTTTTGCGTGGAGTGTATTACCGACACGGCATACAAGTGCCGCGCATAGGCTCGCGAGTAAACACTCTCTCCATGAGACCGCTATGCGCAGACAGCCAAATCTGGTACACACGCTCCGCCGCCGACATCCCGCACCTAGCCGCAGAAATCGAGCATATCCGCCGCAACCAGCACGCAATAGAGCTACGTTCCACCCGCGACATGACGGCCATCCCGTTTATGCAACCCGAGTTTGGGATTTTTCATATAATTGACGGGCGAAAGATAAATCACGACGATTATATAAACGCCCGCCCCGTGGTGATGATACACAGGCGATTTGCCATAGCTCGCGGCCTGGAGCCGGGCGACATGCTCACCGTAGACCTAAGCACGCGGCAATATGTAGCAGGCTCGGTCGCAGAAAAAGGCTTTTCCGAAATACTGCTACACGGCGCAGTCGGAGACATTACACATGTGCTAGAGTTAGAAATCGTAGGCACATTTCATACGCTGAGCATAACGCGGATTCTTTGCCAACAAAGCCCGGGAAGGCGACACATAATGGCGACGGATACAATGCGCGACAACACAACGCTCTTTCTTTTCGCCTACATCCCGGAATCCATTTTGCCCGCAGAAATCACAATTTACCCATGGTACGAGGATAACTTCCTCCCGCAAGAATGGTACAGCTTCACCCTATCCGACACTCGCGACGAATACCCCTTCGTACAAAAATACGAAACCCTACTCACAAGCGCAGGCTACCGCCTGTTTATAATAGAATCCGAAGCCGATAACTTCTGGCGCACCGCAGAAAATATTTTGCTTACGGTAAATTTTAACGTGGTGGCGTTTTCGGTTTTGGCGGCGGCGATTTTTGGGCTTGTAATATTTATTTTCATTTTCCAGCGACGAAAAGAAGCTCATATCATGTGGGCATTAGGCTGCAATCGTTGGAAGGTACGGGCACGGCTTTTTGTATGCTTTCTTTTTTTCGCGTTGCCCGCAGTTTTTATTGGCGGCTTGGCGGCACGGCCGCTTGCGCAGAGCTTTGCCGCACAAGCAATTTATGTACCGGGAGAGAGTGATTACAATGACATTTATCGTTAGGCATATCGTACGTTCGCCGTTTAAGTCGCTGCTTACATTTTTAACTGCGACTTTTTTTATCGTAGCAACGGGCTGGCTTTCGGAAGCAATTTACCGCGCAGAAAACGAGATTGACCGTCTTTTTTCTACCACCATTGTGCGTGCAGAAATCCGACAGTTAAATCCATTTGACGAGCCACCGCAAAATGCCGACATCATAAGCTACCGTTTGGCAGATTATATTCTGGCGTCGCAATACACACAAAATGTCTTTGCAGAAGCCGCATTCCAATACGGTCTTGCGCCGCTTTTGGCGTTTAGCGATATGCAGCTCTTCGCCCAAGCGCATTCCAGAAACATACGCGACGAGCTACCCGGCGGCGAAAGAATCCTAGCCGACAACACCCCCATAGGCCACTTCGAAGTAATCTTTGCAGACGGCCTTACCGAAACAGACTTCACATTTACACAAGGCAGCCCCATTCCCATAATCCTCCCCCACTCCTCCCCGCAAAACCTACCGCTAATCAGAAACCTACCCACAAAAAAAATCGGCTACCACAACCGAAACATAACCCACCACGCCCTCCAAGACGCAATCCTTCTCCCCCAAGCCGCACTCGCTTACATCTTCGAGGACGCTGTAAGCTACTCCACCCTAACCTTCGAAATAAACCCCACCCACAACCGCGAAATCGCCCACGTAAATTACCAACTACGCCGCACAGTATCCCGCAGAGACTCAGGCACAGTAAACCTAACCCTCGTCCTCTTCGACTCCGAGCTGCACAATGTCGTAGGCGCAATGGAGCGACAAATCACCCTGCTCACAATGCTCTACCCCGTAGCGATAGGCATTTCAATCGCAATTGCAATAGGCCTCTCAGCCCTTCTGATGCTGCAAAATGCAAAAAATGCCGCCATAAAACGCATTTTAGGCAGCACAAAATTAAAAACACAAATCACCTTTTCCTCAGAAATCCTAATCCTCTGCATAGGCGGGCTTTTACTAGGCATCATAATCGTAGCCATCCCAAACTGGAATCTACCCCTCCCACAATCCATCACCCTATCCGCACTATACCTCACCGGCACAATCCTCGGCGCAACCATAGCCGCAATCCTAATCACAAACCGCCCCCCGCTGGAGCTTCTGCAAGTTAAAGAATAAAGCCTTGCAGAAAGAGAACTACAATCACTTAATTTGAAAGCAGTCCATTATGGCATCATTGAAATTCGAGAATAAATGGAGAATGCTTCTAAGTCTATGTTTGAGCCAAGCCCAAAATTTTTCAATAGGATTAAAGTCGGGCGAGTATGG
>WQRQ01000180.1 GCA_009786685.1 Defluviitaleaceae bacterium | reverse complement strand
CGAAATACCGCCCTTTGCCGCTGAATAAGCCTCGGTGTCCGGTTGGGATTGGCTTGCGCGTGTGGAAGATATGTTCACAATGGAAGCATTTGATACAAGTAAATTGCGCTGTAATAGCAGGCTCGTGAGGTAGTATGGCGCAGTTACACCCACCCGCTGGACATAGTCAAAATCCTCGTATGAACAGCCGGATAAAATCCCGCGTCGCCCAATGCAAGCGTTGTTAATTAAAAAGTCCACTGGCTGTGAAAGAGAATCTGCGAATTGCTCTAGCGTTTCCTTTTCCGCAATATCTCCGTGAAAAAAGCGCAGATTGGGCTGTGTCATCTGCAAAGAATCTACGGCGGATTTGTCAAGGTCAATGACCGTGACTATTGCGCCTTCACGGAGAAAAGTTTCTGCAATGCAGCGCCCGATTCCGTTTGCGCCGCCTGTTATTACGACATGCTTTTTGATATGGCATTTCATTGGCTTATATTCAATCATCTATGAGCTTCCTTTTCTGCTACAATAAAGTAATCGTAGAACGGCATCAAAAATTTATATCCAGTCACAAGGCGGTTGACAAAATTACTCGAAAACAGTTCGTCATTGATTGCGCCGTAATGAATCAAAGAGAATGATTTTTTGTTATACCACTCTTGCGTTTTTACTGTCGGTGCTTGTTTTTGGCGGACATACGCATCCCCTTCGAGTTTGAATTCATCTTGGCTATTGAGCAAGTCAATCAACTTTTCAAATTCATGTGGCTTCTTATTTATGCTTGCCCGCACATTTTCCATTGTTACAGCTTTAGCGGCATAATAGCCAAGCCCATAACTCCAACCTTCGGGATTTAAGTCAAACCAAAAGGTTAAAACGCCGCTACTTTCTTCACCCTCGGCAGAAGGCCGCTCTACCGAAAACCACAAGTGGTCACGGTAACGGTTTCCATCCCGAATGCGCCTTGCATCTTTGTAAATGCGCGACAGCTTATGAATAAAGCCTCGCTCACCATATTCGGCGTTAATTCTTGCGTAAACCTCTTGCCCCAAGTCCTTCATTGGCGCGTGAAAGTCGCGCTTATACTCGTCTTTATGTTCCTCAAACCATGTCTTATTGTTGTTAAGTCGAATGTTCCACATAAAGTCGATTGTGGCTTGCGAAAATCCTTCAAACATTTTGCACCTCGTTTCTGTAAACACGCCCGTTCCTACATAAGTAATAGTTATCCCCAATCCTCACCACTTAGGCGGTTTTGTAATTCTTTTAGTTTGTATTTACGTTCTCGGAAATCGGGTAGTATACCATCTACAATCGCCCAAAACCGTACCGAGTGGTTCATTTCTTTGATATGTGCCAGTTCGTGTACGACAACATAATCAACAATGGAGTCGTCGGCCATTATAAGCCGCCACGAGAAATTCAAACTCTTACGTGACGAGCAACTACCCCAACGCCTCATCGCGCTGTTAATTTTTACAGCCGCCGGCGTTACACCCATTTGCGGAGTGAAAAATTTCACACGCTGTATTATGTGGGATTTTGCAAGGATTTTATATAATTGGACGCAAGTGGATTTTATCTGCTCCGCTGTTAATCCCGGCGGCATATAAAACTGTTCATCATCAAACCCGGCGTGTGTTCCATTGCGTTTTGTGATTGGATACGCTTTCCCACGGAAAAGAATGTAGCTTCCGTAATCAACCACAAAGGATTCCTTCTGTTCGGCTTGTGCCTGTTGTTTTGCTAGGTTTTTCATAATCCNTTCCGATCTCTTTTTCCGATACAAAGCGGTCAATTTCCCTTTTCGGCATTCGTAATGGTGCGCGGACTTCAACTTCGCCGTTACGGACATAAATTGCGGCAGTTTTGCGCCGCGAGCGTGTTAGTGTGTAATGCATATTTCTGCCGGAATCCAGCCTTTTTGCCCTGCATCATTTGTTGCAATCAGCCACGCATTTACAATTTCATTGACTGTGAGCATATCGCCAGCGTTTTGCACCAGTTCCGTGGGGTTGTAATCTCGCGTTAAAACGCCGCTGTCAATAAATGTATCAGGGACATAGGTAGCGTGCCCGTCAATTTCGCATGGATACCAATGCAGAAAATGGGTGCATTCTTCTCCTGTTAAAGTTACCGCTGTACCCTTTGGGAATGTAGGAAATTGCCCCTCGCCGTGATGTTCCTGTAATACCTTCACTTTCTTTGTGAGATTTCTGATTGCCATTAAAAATCCTCCAAAATTACAGTAAAAGGGCCAGAATTTACAAGTTCAACCTCCATGGAGGCGCCGAATGTGCCATGCTGAACCTTTGTAAACTTGCCCTTGGAATACTCAATAAAATATTCGTACAATTCCTCTGCTAACGCCGGAGGTGCGGCCTCCGTGAAGCTGGGGCGATTGCCCTTGCGACAGTCGGCATACAACGTGAATTGTGACACGATAAGCAACTCGCCGCCTACATCTGTAATTGACAGGTTGGTTTTGCCGTTTTCGTCAGGGAAAATCCGTAACTTTTGGATTTTATCAACTGCTTTTTCGATTTTGGTCTTATCGTCACCCGCACCTACACCAAGCAGAACGAGGTATCCTTTGTTTATGCTTCCTACAACTTTGCCATCTACTGTAACAGAAGCACGGCTGACACGTTGTAAAATTATTTTCATAATGTGATTTCCTCATTTGGTTCAATAATCAGCTTGTTTGGCGCCTCCCATTTTTCGGCTAATTCGCGGTCAAACAGGGCCTTGGGTTTCACATGGATAATGATGTTGTGCTTCGCACCGATTAACCTTGCACATTCAGCGGCTTCTTCTAATCCCATGTTGTAAAAACCATCGCCGCAGAGGAGGGCGTAGTCTAAGTTCATATCCGCAAAGGTTTCCATTTGTGTGGTTTTGGATGTGTCGCCGCCGGCGTAAATCTTTACACCGTCTATGGTGATGATGAAGCCCACGCACTCTGCCGGATTGTGGTTTTTGTTGTAGGCTTCCACCGCTTGAATTTGTATGCCGTCAAGGTCAAAGCTGTTATGTTTGCCGCCTTGCAGGGCTTCTACGTTGGAGATGATTTTGCAACCCGGTTTTTGGGTGCAAAGTTCCACCTGATTGTGGTCGCCATGCTGATGGGAAACCAAAATTAAATCAGCGGGTAAGTTGTAGCCTTCACCCGCATATGGGTCAACGTAAACCACGCGCCCATCAGCGGCGGTCAACCTGAAACTTCCGTGACCTTGATAGAATAACTTTGTCATATGAATCCTCCGTTCGTGCTGGTTGCACTATACCTTATGGTCATTTTAACACAGAATGTCCGGCTTTTGAATTGGCAATCACAGTTCATGCAGAAATAGCGCTAAAATTTACAGTACGGCAATTCAGTTTGAGCATAACGGACTGCGTTAAGCAGGCGATGCCCCCTCCCATCACAGG
>WQRQ01000179.1 GCA_009786685.1 Defluviitaleaceae bacterium | reverse complement strand
ATTAATTCGAAATCCGTCCCGCCTGTCGCGGCAAAACCGCGAAAAACACGGTTTTTCGCCGCCGCTCCGTCGGGACGGTTTCTCATTGAATTCGCTCTACCCCGCAGATGTTTTTGAAAAAACCGCTCCAACCCGCATAAACACTGGATTGTTGTCAAAAGAACTGTCCCCTTGACACTATTTACTATTCCCCACGAATAAAGTACAATAAACCCACAAACAATAACAAGCGAATTAATTCGCTATTACAAAGAGGTGGCGTAAAAATGAACGAAAAAACCGCATGGGAAGGCTTTACCAAGGGTACATGGTGTGACGAGGTAAACCTACGCGACTTTATCCAAAAAAACATAACGCCCTACGAGGGTGACGAAGGTTTTCTTGCCGACGTAACCGACCGCACAAAATCGTTGTGGGTGGAGGTATGTCGGCTTTTGAACATGGAGAGCAAAAAAAGCATACTCGACGTGGAGACAAAAAAGCCGTCCAGCATAGTGTCCCACGGAGCGGGTTATATAAATAAAGAACTTGAGCAAATCGTAGGCCTGCAAACAGACAAGCCCCTAAAACGTGGGATAATGCCCAAGGGCGGCGTCCGCGTAATCCAACATGCATTAAAATCCTACGGCTACGAGTTAGACCCGATGGTAGAAGAAATCTACGGCAATCACCGCAAATGTCATAACGACGGGGTGTTTGACGCATACACGGACGACATGCGTGCGGCGCGGAAATCCGGGATAATCACAGGCCTGCCCGACGCATACGGCAGAGGCCGTATAATAGGCGACTACCGCCGCGTAGCCCTTTACGGCACAGAGTTCCTAATAAACGATAAAGAAAGCCAGCTCCGCCAAGAAGACCTTCTCCGTCTATCGGGCAAAATAATAGGCCTGCGAGAAGAAATCCAACTCCGCGAAGAAATTTCCGAGCAAATCCGCGCCCTAAAGCAGCTTCAGCAAATGGCAAAAAGCTACGGCTTTGATATCTCCCGACCCGCGACAAACACAAAAGAGGCCATCCAATGGACATACTTTGCATTCTTGGCTGCCGCAAAGCAACAAGACGGCGCGGCAACATCCCTTGGGCGCGTGGCTTCCTTCATAGATATCTACGCCGAGCGCGACCTTAAAAACGGCACAATCACCGAGCGCGAAATCCAAGAATACATGGACCACTTCGCCATGAAGCTTCGCCTAATCCGCTTTCTGCGTACGCCGGAGTACAACGCACTTTTCAGTGGCGACCCCACATGGGTAACAGAAGCCATAGGCGGCATGGGTGAAGACAGACGCACCCTCGTAACAAAAAACTCCTTCCGTATGATACACACCCTCACGACGCTAGGCCCCGCTCCCGAGCCAAACCTCACCATCCTATGGAGCAACGACCTGCCCGATAATTTCAAAAAATACTGCGCAAAAATCTCCATCGAAACAAGCTCCCTGCAATACGAAAACGATGACCTAATGCGCGGCTACTGGGGCGACGACTACGCAATCGCCTGCTGTGTGTCCGCAATGCGTATCGGCAAACAAATGCAATTTTTCGGCGCGCGCGCAAACCTCGCCAAAGCCCTCACCTACGCCATAAACGGCGGAAAGGACGAAAAAAGCGGCGTTCAGGTAGCCCCCGAGTTTGCACCAATCACCTCGGAGTATCTCGAGTTCGACGAGGTATACCGCAAGCTAAACCAGGTGCTTGACTGGCTGGCGCAGTTATATATCAGCACGTTAAATATCATCCACTACATGCACGACAAATACAACTACGAGAGCCTGCAAATGGCATTGCACGACATGGAAATCCTACGCACTCACGCCTGCGGAATCGCCGGTCTGTCCGTCGTTGTAGATTCCATGTCCGCCATAAAGCACGCTAAGGTAAAAACCATACGCAACGCAGACGGCCTGGTAGTAGACTACGAAATCGAGGGCGAGTACCCGGCCTTCGGCAATAACGACGAGCGCGTAGATACCATTGCAAACGACCTCGTAAAGCTTTTTATGGAAAAGCTAAAACGCCAACGCGCATATCGCAACGCAATGCCCACCATGAGCGTACTCACCATAACCTCAAACGTGGTATACGGGAAAGCCACAGGCTCAACCCCCGACGGGCGCAAAGCAGGCGAGCCGTTTGCGCCGGGCGCAAACCCAATGCACGGCCGCGAAAAAAAAGGCGCGATAGCCTCCATGTCTTCCGTAGCAAAATTACCATACGAATACTCCCTCGACGGCATTTCCTACACCTTCTCGGTAATCCCCAAGGCACTCGGCCGCGACGAGACAGAGCGCAAAACAAACCTCGCAAACATGCTGGACGGCTTTTTCCACGAAAGCGGCCATCATATAAATATCAACGTATTCGACAAGGAGACGCTTCTTGACGCAATGGAAAAACCCGAAAAATACCCGCAGCTTACCGTACGCGTAAGCGGCTACGCAGTTAACTTTGTAAAGCTCACACGCGAGCAGCAGTTAGAAGTCATACACCGCACCTTCCACGAGAGCCTTTAGTCGCCATGGCGACTGAAGCAGTCGTCAAATCGGACGACACCACGATAGGCGCGATACATTCGATATATACAGGCGGCATGGTGGACGGCCCGGGGATTCGTACGGTCATTTTTCTCTCGGGCTGCTCGCTTCGTTGCCTGTATTGTCATAATCCCGACACGTGGTTTAGTATCCGCGGCAACAAAAAAACCGTGGCCGAGGTGCTGGAAGAAGTTCTAAAATACCGCTCCTACTACAAATTCAGCGGCGGCGGAATCACCATCTCCGGCGGCGAGCCTGCCGACCAGCCGTTCTTTTTAAAGGAGCTTCTTTTGGCCTGCCGCGAAAACAGCATCCATACCGTCCTCGATACATCGGGCTTTGCCACGGAGGACATTGCCGAGGAAATATTGCCGTATGTAGACTTGCTAATGCTGGATTTCAAAGCCTTCGACCCCCTTCTCTACAAAAAGCTTACAAAATCCAATGTCAAACGCCCAAAGCTAACGCTTTCTGCCGCAAAAAGGATTAACATTCCCACATGGATACGCTTTGTGCTTGTCCCGGGGCTTACCGACGACCCAAACGACCTGCGCCAAATGGCGGCCTTCTTTAAGCAGCACGAAAATATCGAAAAAATTGACGTCCTGCCCTTCCACAAACACGGCGAACACAAATGGGACGAGCTGGAATACGAATACCAATTACATCACACCCTACCCCCTACCCCCGAGCAAATCTTACAGGTACAACAGATTTTTGACATTTATCCGTGTAATGTCATATAATAATTTTAGGGGGGATAAACATGATTACAAGTCTGCGCACAAAGATAATTATTCCGGTAATCACTATTTTGGCACTTCTTATGATAATAGTGGTTGCTTTTGTTACTTACACAACTACAAGTCTCGTTAACAACATCTACCGTGAGCGCGTGGAGCGCAACTCGCAAAACGCGATTGCGCACGTAAACGGTATGCGAGACTACGCACAGTTGCTTTCGCAAGCCATGGCCGCACGCGAAGGTG
>WQRQ01000178.1 GCA_009786685.1 Defluviitaleaceae bacterium | reverse complement strand
AACGACGGCATACACACCGACGACATAGAATTTACAATAAACAACATCTCCGCCCGCCATTTCGGCTCCCAAGGCCAACAACGCACAGCCGCCCTCTCCGCCAAACTGGCCGAAATAGAAATAATAAAACAAAGCACAAACGAAACCCCAATACTTTTATTAGATGATGTTTTGTCAGAGTTAGACAAACACCGCCAAAAATATCTATTAGAAAATATCCATGACCTACAAACAATAGTAACCTGCACAGGCATAGAAGAATTCAATTTCAAAAAATATAAATTAATGCACATGATAAATGGCCAAATAAAATGAATGGGGTCAAGGGGACGCGTCCCCTTGTGGGGCATTGGGGCAAAGCCCCAAGGTCTTGACCTTAAAAAAAGGGAGTAATAAAAATGTCTAACACAGTTCAAGAATATTCAGCAGATAATATACAGGTATTGGAGGGTCTGGAGGCTGTTCGTAAACGTCCTGGTATGTATATTGGTTCGACGGCGGCTAAAGGGCTGCATCATTTGGTGTATGAGATTGTAGATAATGCTGTGGATGAGGCTTTGATGGAGGCCTGTGACGAGATTATTGTGACAATTCATCCGGATAACTCGATTTCTGTGCGGGATAATGGGCGTGGGATTCCTGTTGGGATTCAGGCGCAAACGGGCTTACCTGCTGTGGAGGTTATTTTTACGGTGCTTCATGCGGGTGGTAAATTTGGCACGGGTGGGTATAAGGTATCCGGTGGTCTGCATGGTGTGGGAGCTTCGGCGGTAAACGCGCTGTCGGAGTGGCTTATTGTGCGCGTTTTTGATGGCGAGAAGATACATGAGCAAAAATTTTCTCGTGGGCCAAAGGAAACAGACCTGACTGTGGTAGGTGATACTACGGAGACAGGTACATTTGTGCATTTTAAGCCCGACGCGGAGATATTTGAGGAGCTGGAATATAACTTTGAGACGCTGAAGCAAAGGCTTCAGGAGACCGCGTTTTTAACAAAGCGTCTGAAAATAGATTTGATAGACGAAAGACGCGACCCGCACCGGTATCGTTCATATAAATACGACGGTGGTATTAAGGAATTTGTGGAATTTATCAATAAAAATAAAACTCCGCTGGTAGAAGAAATTTTCTATTGCGAAGCAAAGCACGAAAACGTACACGTAGAAATCTCCCTGCAACATAATGATGGTTTCCAAGAAAACACGTATGCGTTTGTAAATAATATAAATACAGTGGACGGCGGAACGCATGTGACGGGCTTTCGCGCAGGTTTGACTAAGACCGTGAATGACTATGCACGTAAATTTAAGCTTTTGAAGGATAATGAAAAAAACCTGTCTACGGACGACGTGCGAGAAGGCATAGCGGCGGTAATCAGCATAAAAGTAGAAGAGCCGCAATTTGAGAGCCAAACCAAAGCAAAGCTAAACAACTCCGAAGCCCGCACCGCCGTAGAATCCGTTCTATCCGAAAATCTGGCCTACTTTCTCGAAGAACACCCCGCAGTGGGCAAAGCCATAATAGACAAAGGCCTACTGGCCGCCCGCGCCCGCGAAGCCGCAAAAAAAGCCCGTGAGCTTGTGCAGCGTAAATCCGTACTGGAAGGCGGCCGCCTTCCGGGCAAGCTATCCGACTGCTCCGAAAAAGACCCCGCCCTATGCGAAATCTTCTTGGTAGAGGGTGACTCCGCAGGCGGCAGCGCGAAAAACGCACGCCTTCCTCAAACCCAAGCCATCCTACCCCTTCGCGGTAAAATAATGAATGTAGAAAAAGCCCGTCTGGATAAAATCTTGGAAAATAAAGAAATCCGCGCAATGATAACAGCCTTTGGTACAGGTATACACGAGGACTTCGACATAGAAAAGCTTCGCTACCACAAAATAGTAATAATGACCGACGCCGATGTAGACGGCTCGCATATCCGTACGCTGCTGCTAACATTTATGTATCGCTTTATGCCCGACCTAATAGACGACGGCTTTGTGTACATCGCCCAGCCACCGCTATACAAAGTAGAAAAAGGCCGCAACCAATACTACGCGTTCAGCGACGACGAGCTAAAGCGAATCCTAAACGACATAGGCCGCGAAGGCATAAAACCCATCCAACGCTACAAAGGCCTGGGCGAAATGGACGCCGACCAGCTATGGGAAACAACAATGGACCCCGAAAAACGTATCCTACTCCGCGTTTCTCTGGACGACGCAATAGCCGCCGATCTACTGTTTACCCAGCTAATGGGCGACAAAGTAGAGCCAAGACGCGAGTTTATACAAGAATTCGCCAGCCAAGTACGTAATCTCGACGTGTAGACGTACGCCCCCCAGATGTTTTTGAATAAACCGCTCAACCCCGCATAAACACTGTAAATCTGTCAAAAGAACTGTCCCCTTGACATACAATGCCGCGCAAAAAACGCGTCCGTGAAAGGAGCCACCCCATGAGCGCAGTAGTTGCACCTAAAATTGACACAAATCGTCTCTACACCTACGCCGACTATGCCGAGTGGCCGGAGTGTCCACGCTTCGAGCTAATCAATGGGGAGGCAATAGAAATGAGCGCACCGACTGTAGACCATCAAGCGATAAGCGTAGCACTAACAATCCAACTGGGAACGTATCTACGCGGCAAAAAATGCCGTCTATTTCACGCACCATTTGATATCCGTCTAAATCACAAAACCAGTGACAACACAGTTGGTATCACTTGTCAACCACCGTAAAAGACTAACGCAAAAAAGCCCGATATATTCAAATATACCGAGCGTTGAGTTTGCGTACATAATCGCAATAATTATGGAGTATGTGCTTTTGGGCGTTTAGAATGTGAAATGCTTATACTGCTCTATTTCTGCCTGTCGTTGCGGGCTTCCCCCTCAGTTTACTTCTTCGTTGCCACCATGCGAATAAAACCCATGTATTCACCGTTTTCCAAGTCCTCTTCAAATATATCGGTTTCATCGGGAAATGGGGATGGTGGGCCAAACTCGACCTCGGCTTTTGCATAGTGTAACCACAAGGCAGTACCATTTGGCAACGTATCTGCCGCATCAATGGACACAAGACCATCTTTGTCCCACAAAGACTTCCACCAAGATAAGGGTTGCCACTGCCATAAATCATCACCCAAAAACTCTTGGATATAATCAGGAATGCCGTTTGTGATTTCCTTAGTATAGCTGGTTTGGATAAAACCTATCTGCCCGCTCGGTCGTAGGAATTTGAGTATGTTTTCCAAAAATCCTTCATCTTGACCAAAATACATATAGGAATTAACACAGATGATTGCATCGAAGAAATCCGTGGCAAACGGGAGTTTTGTGGCATCAGCCTGTATCGGTGTGACAAGATGTTCCACAACATGCGCTTTTGCGTTTTCCCATTTTTTATCAGGTGCATCCCACAAATCCACGGCATAAACATGAACGCCAAACTCTTTTGCAAGGAAAACACTGGTCATGCCTGTTCCACAAGCAAGGTCTAAAACACGCATACCCGGTTTTAAGTCAAATGCTTGTAATAAATACTCTGCCTGCCAAAGTGGATGCGGCCCCATCGAGTTATTAAGAACCCACATAGGGTCGTATTTGTTTGA
>WQRQ01000177.1 GCA_009786685.1 Defluviitaleaceae bacterium | reverse complement strand
CGGGTAAAGGTAAACCAGACGTCATAGGGCAGCAGAATAATATCGCGGCTCGTTAGGAAGTTTACATCAATCACGCTTCCGATGCTGTGGGTGATGGCTTCATTGCTTCGGGCGGCAAATTCCTCCGGGGTAAGCAGAGCGTTTGGGATGTAGGTCATTTCTCCTACAAGCAGGGCGTTGTAGTTTTCAAAATCAAAATCCCGTAAATCCCATATGCCGTTTTCGCTGTGTACTTCGCGGTAGGGGGTGGAGGTTGTGTCGGTTAGTAATAGAAGAAACACAGCCAGTAAGAGGGGTAAAGCGGCGTAGGGGAGCAGGGATTTTATTTTTTGCGATAGGGTTTGGTACATGGGTTGTCCCTCCCAGTTATTTTTTCACAATCCATTTCCCTGTTTTATGAGAGCCAACACGGTCAATCAATTTCCACTTTTTTAATAAGCTGATATTGCGCTCAACATTGCGCGGGGCTATGCCAATTTTTTCAGCGATTGCCTTTGCACTGATGTATATCGCCATAAGTCTGTTCGGCACTGTAATTTATATTTTTTAACACCACTGTAAAGTCAGACCGCGAGGAACGAAACACAGGCATGAACTCATCGGAATAACCATGTAGCTTTTTTGTTTCCTCAACGATTTTTCTCAAGCCGCTGCCGCGCCGCTCCATGTATTTCATTCTGTGAAAAAGGTCAGCAATAACCGGGTTGCGCCGTTCGGATTTCAAGTTATTTATATCTTCTTCTTGAATTATTTTGCCGCTCCACATTCCGCCGGGGGACGAGATTTCCAAACGGTCATCGTAGATGTCGATGTGAACCTCGCAGCCCTGCATGAGCCAATCACGATAGCATCATCAAAAATAGAACCCTTGTGCAAGCCGCGCCAGCTTGTGCAAAACAGGCGGGCGTTGTAAACGATAATAAGCCCCGCAGGGAAAATTTATTGCGCCATCACCAAGTTATAGTAATCTCCCTGCAACTCCATTAGCTCCGCGTGGTTTCCGCTTTCTGCGATATGGCCGTCGTCTACCACCATGATTAGGTCGGCGTTTTTTATCGTGGATAGTCTGTGCGCGATTACAAATGACGTTCGATTTTGCAACAGCCTGTTTAAGCCTTCTTGTAAGGCTTTTTCTGTTTTGGTGTCAATGTTTGCCGTCGCCTCGTCCAAAATTAAAATTCTCGGGTCGGCCAATAATGCCCTCGCAAACGAGATTAACTGCCGCTGCCCTACACTTAGGCGGCTTCCGCGCTCGTTTACTTCGGTTTGGTAGCCTTTTTCTGTTTCCATTATAAAGTCGTGGGCGCATACGGACTTTGCTGCTGCGATTACTTCTTCGTCCGTGGCCTCCAAGCGACTGTACCTAATATTATCCATGATTGTCCCCGAAAAAAGAAAGCTATCCTGCAACATTATCCCCATCTGCCCACGTAAGGAATTTAATGTCGCTCCACTGATATCAAACCCATCAATAAGCACCTGCCCACTGTCCAAATCGTAAAACCTGCTAATCAGGTTAACGACGGTAGTTTTCCCCGCGCCCGTTGGACCTACCAATGCCACCTTGCTTCCCGCTTCGCAGGTAAAGCTTACGTTATCCAGCACCTTTTGGCCTTCTTCGTAGCTGAAATTTACGTTTTTAAATTCTACGCGGCCTTTTATTTTTGGCATTTGCACCGCGCCTTCTTTGTCCTTTATCAAAATCGGCTCGTCCATTGTTTCGAATATTAATTCCAGATAACTCATATTGGAAACTATCGCGTTGTAAAACATGGAAATATTATTAATCGGCGTCCAAAACCGATGGATGTACATAACAAAAGCCACCAAAATCCCCACCGTAAGCGTTCCGCCCGATATCATACCAACCGACACAACATACAAAAACGAAATCGCCAACGTACTGATATTTTCTACACTGGGGCGCATTAGGAAGATAATGCTGATTCCCTTCATCCAAGACGTACGCACACTGTCCGATACCTCGGCAAAGGTCGCCTCGTTTTCCGCCTCCCTGGAAAACGCCTGCGTAATCCTTATCCCCGCGATACTCTCGTGGATGTACGCGTTAAGATTAGACTGCTTAGCACTAAACACCTGCCACGCCACACGCGTCCTTGCCCTAATAAAAAATATCGCCGCAAACAAAACGGGCATTCCGGCCATAGCCACAAGCGTAAGTCGCACATCAATAAATAACATCATCACAAAAATAATCCCAAGCGACAAAATATCCGTAATCACATTTAACAAACCATTGGAAAGCATATCGCTGAGCGAATTAATATAATTAACCAACCGCACCAAAATCTTACCATGCGGCCTACTGTCAAAATAACTAAACGGCAGCTTTTGGATATGCGTAAACAAATCCAGCCGCAAATCCCTGATAACCCCCTGCCCCACCTTAGCCATAGACGTAAGCCTAAAACGCAAAAAGAAAATATTTATCAAAATAGTAAAAAGCATAAACCCCGCAATCCCCAAAACCATCCGCACATCCCCCGCCGGAATAGCCTCGTCCATAACAACCATAGTCAAAAAGGGCGCGAGCAAACCCAGCGCACTACTCGCCACAGTAAACACAATCGTAAACCCAAACATCCGCCTATACGACCCAATATACTTACCCAGCCGCGCCAAATGCCCAAACTTAAAAACACTCTTTTCGTCCAATGTCTCATCTGTGCGAAATGTGTTACGTGCCATTTTATATAACCCCTTTTAAACCGTGGGGCTCTGCCCCACACCCCGCAAGCTTTTTGAAAAAAGCTTGACCAAAAACTTTAATTTTTTGGGTTTTGTTCCTTGTACTGTTTTGCGTAATAGCCGTTTTTTTTCATAAGAATGTCGTGTGTGCCTCGTTCTGTTATTTCGCCGTGGGATAGGACTAGGATTAGGTCGGCTTCTTTTACTGAGGATAGGCGGTGCGCTACTATGAATGTTGTGCGGTTGTTGTTGGCTTGGGCGTTCATTTTTGTTAGGGCGGATTGTATGCGGTGTTCTGTTTCCATGTCTACTGCCGAGGTTACGTCGTCCAGGATTAGAATTTCCGGGTTAACGGCAATTGCACGCGCAAGCGAAATCCGCTGCTTTTGCCCGCCCGAAAGCCCTACCCCACGCTCGCCTACGATTGTATCGTAGCCGTCGGGCATTTCGCGGATAAAGCCGTCGGCGTCTGCTATTTCTGCGGCCTTGTACACGTCGTCCATCGGCGCGTTCGGCACTCCAAATGCGATGTTACCTTCCACTGTATCGGAGTACAAAAATACATCCTGCATGGCGTAGGCGATGTTTTTTCGCAGAGAAAGGATATCATACTCCCGCACATCCACATCGTTAACAAAAACCTCACCCTTGCAGGCATCATAAAACCGCGCAATAAGGTTAACCAACGTAGTCTTACCCGACCCCGTAGCCCCAACAATCCCAACAGTCCACCCCCGACGCGCCACAAAATTTATATTCTTGAGAATAAACTCACTCGTCTCAAAAGGCGTATAATTAAACGATACCCCCCTAAACTCAACCGCAAAATGACCGGGGCCGGTCGCTTGCTGCGCGAGCTGCTCGCCCATACAGCCGGGGTCAAGGGGACTGGTCCCCTTGTGGGGCGTGGGGCAAAGCCCC
>WQRQ01000176.1 GCA_009786685.1 Defluviitaleaceae bacterium | reverse complement strand
GTTATGCAAAAACCTAAACGGCGGCTTTACGGTTACGTTGAAATTAAAATTAGCAGGGCAACCTTAAATCCAGTTAAGGTTGAGCCAAAATATTTAAGGTTAGTTAAGGAAGATTTAAGGTTCAGTTAAAGTCAGTTAAGGTTCGGGCTATGTAAAATAGGGTTGTAGCTAAGCAATCCTATTTTTGTTTAAGGAGTGGTGTTATCAATGAACACAATCTTGTCAACAAACAAGCTGTGCAAGACCTTTTCAACCGGGGGACTGCAACAACACGTTCTGAAAAACCTTGATATGGAAATTCGTCAAGGGGATTTCACAGTCATCATGGGGCCGTCGGGCGCGGGTAAGTCTACATTATTATATGCCCTATCCGGCATGGATAAGCCCACGATGGGAGCAATCCATTTTTCGGGCAAAGACATAAGCGGATATTCCAATGACAAACTGGCTGTTTTCCGGCGGGATAACTGCGGCTTCGTATTTCAACAAACTTATCTGCTGGACAACATGAGCATATTGGATAATATCCTTGCCTGCGGTCTGTTGGTAAGCAAAAACCGCAAAGACGTAGTGAAGCGGGCAAAGCAAATTTTAACCCGGCTTAACCTTGACGAAACAATATGGCGCAAATTCCCCTCACAAGTATCGGGTGGGGAAGGACAACGTGCGGGAATAGCCCGCGCACTCATAAACAACCCCAAAATTGTGTTTGCCGACGAACCTACGGGTGCATTAAATTCCGCAAATGGAAAAGCGGTTTTAGATGCGCTAACGGAAGTAAACCGACAAGGGCAAAGCGTTGTAATGGTAACGCATGATGTAAACTCCGCAAGACGCGGCAATCGGATACTGTATATTCGTGACGGTGTGATTTTCGGGGAGTGTGTGCTTGATGTATACAAGGACGATGAATCCGAGCGGAGTATCAAGTTAAAAGATTTTTTAACGGAGATGGGGTGGTAATATGCGTAATATATGGATGCTGTCAAGAGCAAATCTGCGTAAGAATAAAGGGCAGACCTTCGGAATGATTTTACTGGTGTTGTTAGCTGTCATGTTTTTGAACATAGGTATTGTTATGTATTTCGGTGTGGGTGATTTTTTTGATACTCGCACAGAAGAACTAAACGCCCCGCATTTTATAACGCTTCAAAGCAAAACGCCGCCGAGTAATGCCCAGTTGGATTTCATCCGACAATATCCCGGTGTAGCTTCTGTTGAATCCGAGAGCGTTCTTGTAGGATTAGGGGATATATATGGTGAGGATACATCATTTTCGGGCGTAATCATTATTGCCTCCGCAGATGCGCCCCGGCAAATGAATCCCCTTACAACCGTTGCCACCCCCCTTTACTTGGAAAGCGACGCTATTTATTTGCCCCACAGCTTATATTTACATTTGGGACATAGTATCGGTGACAGGCTGAAATTTAATTTTATGGGGGAAACCCTGTACTTCACCATTGCGGGCAGCACAGAAGAAATTATGTTTGATAGCATGATGGAAATGCTGTGGCGCGTACAGGTGTCCGGCGCAAGATTTGTTGAACTTCAAGAACTACTACCGCAGAACGAGTTTACCATGCTTTCCGCTCGGATGGAAAATATAGAAGATACACTCTTGTTTACCACGGCGTATATGTCTGCGTTTTTCGGGACAGCTTACAATGATTTGGCAATATTGGGTGTCAATGCATTGAATTTCCCGTTTTCCATTGGATTTGCACGAGACGGGCGAACCTTCATACCCACAATAATTGCCGCGATTATGACGGCATTTGCAATCATATTGCTTATTATCGGCATGATAGTCACTCGGTTTCGCATTGCAAACAGTATAGAAGAAGGCATGACTAACGTAGGTACACTAAAAGCGATGGGGTATCGAAATTATCAAATTATTTCGTCCATCATGGTTCAGTTCAGCTTCATTGTGTTAATTGGCGGTTTAGCGGGTGTTGTGTTTGCGGGGGGTCTTTTACCCGTTCTCACGCAAATTTCCGAGCCGATGTTGGGTTTGCCGTGGAATCCGGGCTTTAACGTCTGGGCTATGCTTTTATCCCTTGCGGTTGTTTTACTGACGGTACTGCTATTCTCGTTGTTATCCTCTTGGCGCGTTCACAAGTTGTACCCCATAATAGCATTGCGCGGCGGAATTTCCACCCACAGCTTCAAAAAAAATCCAATGCCCCTTGATAAACGCGGCGGCTCACTTACATTTCAACTTGCTTTGAAAAACTTAATCCAAAGCAAAAAGCAAGCCGTTATGCTCACTTTAATAATAGCCGGGGTAACGCTGGCTTCAATTACGGGGATTGCGCTTCATTATAATTTGAATGTAAATATGGATACTTTTGTCCCCTTGATAGGCGGGGAATTGGCAGTTAGCGATTTAGTTGTAACGCTAAACGATGCGGAAGAAGCCTTCGGATTTGTAGAAAGGATGCAAGCGCATACATCGGTAGAGGAAATTTTTGGATTTCAAACGACCTTCTTATTCGTTGACGAGATTATTGTAATGACTGAGGTATTCAAGGATTTTTCACATTTATTAGGTCACTCGTTGATAGACGGGCGTTTCCCCCTGCATGACAATGAAATCGTATTAGGCGCGAACGCGCTGAGTGCCATAGGCAAGGAAATGGGGGATTGGGTTACAGTTGAAAGCGGAGGAAACGCGGAGCAATTTTTAATCACGGGCATTGTGCAGCAATTTCAGTTCAACGGCATTATCGGCATGACGAACCTTGCTGGATTACAACGGGTACAACCCCATGCTGCCTTTTTGGATTATGTGTTGGTTTTGACGGAAGGAACAGATGAAGCTATTTTTTCAGCAGCCATGCGAGAAGCAGAAGGCGCAATACTTCTTGAAGTTTTATCATTTGCCGCTGCTGTTGCGGAAAGTTTGGATATGATGGGGACGATGTTCAGCATGGTTGCCGCTATTATACTGGCAGCGGTTTCGGGCGTAGTCATTATGGTGCTTTTCTTGGTTATCAAAACAACAATTTTACGCAAGCGGCGTGAGTTGGGCATCCAGAAAGCATTAGGCTTTACCACGCTTCGCCTTATGAATCAAACATCTGTCAATTTAACCCCCGCCATTTTTTTGGGTGTTATTCTTGGTGCGGTAGGAGGGCATCTCACTTTCAATCCGCTGTTTACGGCATTAACGAGCGGCATGGGAATTACGCAGGCAGATTTGATTATTCCTGTAAACCGGACATTACTTATTTGTGTAGCACTATTAATTTTAGCTTACACCGTGTCTATGCTGATTTCGTGGAAGATACGGAAAATTTCAGCATACGCGCTTGTGACAGAGTGATGATGGGGAGGTGTGTGTCGTTAAAATAGAACTAATGGGCAAAGATGGTTGGTTGTTGTGTCCTGTATGCGACAATAAAACCAAAAATAAGATAAGGGAAGATACCGTGCTTGAAAATTTTCCCTTGTTTTGTCCGAAGTGCAAAAAAGAAACCATAATTTCAATGCGGCACATTCGGCGGCTATCAACTGAACGTACAGAAAGCCATAGCACCGTATTTTCGGGATAAAGGCATTTTGCTACAACAGCTAACTGCTGAGGACATTAACGCATTTTACGCCGAGCAACTCAAACGAGTAAAAGGTATGACCGTCCATAAATTCCACGCAAATATCAGTAAAGCGTTAAAATACGCCGTGGAAAAGGATTACATCCCCCATACGGTGATGGGTAAGGTCAAACGCCCCAAAGCCGAACGATTTTCGGGCAAGTTTTTGAAACAGTCTGAAACGGTGGACTTGTTTGAGGCAGTCAAAGGTCACAAGCTGG
>WQRQ01000175.1 GCA_009786685.1 Defluviitaleaceae bacterium | reverse complement strand
CCCGCANCCCCGCCATGTCACTAGCCGTCAGCATATTAAAACCATACGGCTACTCACGCGGCTTCTCATGGCTTGCCACCCCGTCCGACCCCGCCGACATCCCCGCGTTTATAGCATTCGCAAACACCGTACTGGGCGATTTCTTCCCCGACAATGCCCCCGATAGCGGATTAGGCTTCCGCGCCACGGTATTCAAAAGCGACGACCTAATAAGAATCCTAAACCTCGGCGTCACCGTCGCGTCTGTATTCATCTACAGCTTTACGCTCCTCCTAACCCTAATCGGGCTAACCGGCGTAATCTCCACCATCTCCGCAAACGTCGCATTGCGCCAACGAGAATTCGCCGTGCTGCAAAGCATAGGCATGACCTACGGCGGCCTAAAACACATGCTAAACCTGGAAAGCGTAATGGCCGCCACCCGCGCACTAATATACGGACTGTCCATAGCCATCGCCCTCACCTATGTAATCCACATCCCCATCCGAGGCATGTTCCCCGTCCCCTACCAATTCCCATGGCTCGCCGCGTTACAA
The DNA here is from genome assembly GCA_009786685.1 of Defluviitaleaceae bacterium. Classification (GTDB taxonomy): domain Bacteria; phylum Bacillota; class Clostridia; order Lachnospirales; family WQUN01; genus WQVC01. The sequence goes on along the minus strand of WQRQ01000175.1, from coordinate 3,351 downwards.
GCTACCCTCGCCGTATTCGCAATCACATGGCTAACCATGCGCATAGCAATCTCCAAAATCCGAAAGGAGAATATCGTGGAAAACATCCGTTGACACGGCGTAGTCGAAAAGGCATAATTGAAAAGCACCGGGGGCGTTAAATTATGGATGAAATCAGCACCGTTTTTTACGATGACATAAAAAACATAATCACAAGCGCGCAAACCGCCGCAGTAAGAAGCGTAGACCGCCACCGCGTTATAATGTACTGGCAACTGGGCGAGCGCATTTTCACAGAAGAACAACGAGGAGAAAACCGCGCAACCTATGGCGAGTATTTGCTACGAAATATTTCCAAACGGCTTGAAGAAGAATTTGGGAGTGGCTTTTCCTATCGACAACTAGCCTATTGCCGCAAGTTCTACAGGCTTTACCCAATTGTGAACGCAGTGCGTTCACAATTGAACTGGTACCAATATCGCCTGCTAACACGCATAGATGATGACTACAAACGCGAATATTACGAACTCGAAGCCACCAACAACGCATGGACAGGACGAGAACTCGAACGTCAAATCAACGCCTCCTTATACGAACGCCTACTGCTAAGCAACGACAAAGAATCTGTCCTCGCCATAGCACGAAAAGAACGCACCCCGGAAAGCCCCACAGAAATTATAAAAGACCCTATATCGCCTACTGCGCTGCCACGTGGTAATCGAAATCAAAACCCACAAAATAACGCACCAAGACCTCGGCCAACTACAAATGTATGTAAACTACTACGACCGCTACGAAAAACTCCCAGACGAAAACCCAACCGTAGGCATCCTACTATGCGCCGCAAAAAACGACGCCCTCGCAAAAATAACTCTCCCCGAAAACAACACAACCATACTAACCAGCCAATACCAACTATACCTCCCCTCCGAAGAAACCCTGCTAAGCGAAATCAAAGAAGTCTTACAAATGACAGAATCATAAAAAAGGCGGCTCACCCGAGCCGCCTTTACAATTTCCCTCACTTATTAACCTGATTCCAAGCAACATCCCCAAGCACGGGGATTTTCCAAGTCTCTTGCATAAACGCTTTGATAATCAGCCAAATCATGCTAATCAACCCTATGAGGCCAAAAATCCCGGCGACCAGTCCAAAAATCCCGCCAAAAATCCCACCGACCAGCGGCACAATGGCAAAGATATCGCCAATAATACCGACAATCCAGCCGATAATCATAAGCAACAAAAACCACAGCGTAGACTGCAACGCATGGAAGCGGACAAACTTATTATCCTTTTCCAGCACCAATACGATAATACCCGATATCGGCCCAAATAGATAACTAAAAGCCGCTACAATGTTTTCGTCCAAATCAAGTATAGATTTTTTCACTGTTAAAACCTCCTTCTAAAAAATACATACGCAAAAAAACTAAAAAAGTCTGAAAAAATTTTTATCTCCGTGCCTCCAGGCTCGTTAGCATATTATTAATGGCGGTACGCTCCCCACCCGAGAAGCCGGGCAGGTTAGGTGGCTGCCTTACAGCGGTAAGCATGTCGTAGGCGTCGTCCACGCGGATATTTTCGTCATAGTACAATGTGCCTAGCATAAAAAGCAGCCTGTGCCAGTCTGTAGATTCTTCGTTCATAAAGCGGATTGCGTTTTCCAATTGCACCAAGGCCATATAAGAATCCCTGGGTGCAGCAAACGCGGCACGCCCTGCATTAAAATACTCCGCGCCCAGCCGTGGATAAGCCCCGTCAAAAATACCGGCAACACGCTGCTGAATATCATGGGGCAATCCTGTGGCGTCAAAGCCCTCCAGCATATCAACGGCCGCTCGCAGCTCGTCATTCATGTACAAAAAGTACGCACGGTTAACATCGTTAATGCGGCGTTGCTCCACCAAATCAAAGGTAAGGTCTTGCATATCTATGGTTAAGCGCGTTATTTCCAATTGCAAATCATCCTGCGCACCCGACGCTTGCTCCAGCGCATGGTGATGGGCTATATCGGCTTCCGCCAAAGCCTGTGCGGCCGCATTTCGCTCCGTTTCCCGCGCACTATCCATCGCAGGCAGCAGCAAAAAATAAAACGCCGCCGCAGTACAAGCCACACCGATGATAAACGTAAGAAGCTCCGCAAAATGGAAGTTGCGCTGTTTTTTTTCGTCCATTCCCACGCTCTTATAAGGGCCTTTTTTAGAAGGCGTCTGATTTTTGGACTTACTCATGGCACGCGGAAGCCGCGATTTGCCGGGGTTTAGCATTGCATAATAGTTAAGCGCGACGGGATTAAACACGTCAATGGAAATAACCCGCTCCGCGGTACTGATTGCCCTATCCTTATCATTCTGAATCAAATAGCAAAGCGTAAGCAGATTAAGCGCGTCCACAAAACGTGGGTTAATCTCCACAGCCTTTTTTAGCTGAATAATCGCCAAATCGTCGCTCTTACTTTTTATATGCTCCAGTGCCTGATTATACATGCCAACCGCGTCGTTTAGTTTTTCCAACTGGCGGGCGTTTTTATTTACGTTTTCGATGTAAGTTTTTGCATGATTATCCTCCGTAAGAAGCGACTGGCTTATTATCCAGTGCTTTAACGCCTCACCCACATGGCCGACCTCAAACAAAGCAAGCCCAAGCAAATTACGCGAGGGCACATTGTTTTTGTTTATGCTTATGCTTTTTGTCAAAGCCTCTATTCCATGGAAGATGTCGCCGTTTTTTAGCCTTTCAAGCCCCTGATTATGCAGCTTGTCGGACAGGCGTACCGTTCCCATATATAGCACTGTATCAATTTTGCAGCTTGGGCATTTTATGCCCGTTTTAAATGTTTTTTGGCAATTAGGGCATTTCAACTTTGTCCCCTCCTGCCAATTTTCCGGAGGCTTTGCCGGAAATATATTGTAGCAAATCCATAATATCTAAAATTTCGTCTTTTACGGCTTCTTCCACGTCGTCAACGGGACGGATGGGTTTATATTTGTTTATCTCTTCTTTAAAATCAATCATCGGAATGCCTGCCTCTCATAAATTACAATTTAGTTACATTTTACCACATTAATTTGTCCAATGCTACAATTTTTTGCTCGCCTGTGAGCATATTTTTTATTTTTGCGGAGTTTTCCAACAATTCTGTTTCACCTATTATTAATGTGTTTTTTGCACCGATTTTATCCGCATATTTCATTTGCGCCTTTACGCTGCGCCCTATAATATCGCACTCCGCACGTACTCCCTTTTTACGAAGCTCATATGTTAACTCCTGCGCCCGCGTAAAGCCCGCGTCACCCATGCCGCCGATAAAAAGTTCCGGTGCATTACAAATCTCGGGCAACGTCCCCTGCTTTTGCAAAAGAAGCACAA
>WQRQ01000174.1 GCA_009786685.1 Defluviitaleaceae bacterium | reverse complement strand
GGCTTTCTGTTTTGGAAAACGCTTCTCGGCTGGGCTTGCCCGTACCTGAAAAATTGAAAGATGTGCTGGCACAGCTTCGCAACCGCAATACAAAAAATGACAAGGAGGATGCAGAATGAATTTGAACATTGTACAGGATTTTATACCCGTTGGGCGGCGTAATCGTCCTGGGCGCGTGAATCCCATGCTTTTCGTAACGATTCACGAAACAGGCAACACCAACAGAGGCGCAAACGCAAGGGCGCACGGAAAATATCTCCGTGGCAACGATGCCGCAAATTTGCCTGTGTCTTGGCATTACACGGTGGATGATTCCGTAACCGTCCAGCACCTTCCCGAAAACGAGGATACTTTCCATGCGGGTGACGGCGCAGGGAGCGGCAACCGCCAAAGCATCGGCATTGAAATGGCTGTAAATTCAGACGGCAATTTCCAAACGACCATTGACCGCACAGCGGCATTGGTAGCCGACATTTGCATTCGCCGCAACATTCCAATCGCCAACATCCGTCAGCATTTCCATTGGATCGGTAAAAACTGCCTGCAGAATATCCGCGCAGGGCGGCCTATTACATGGGCGGTGTTCTTGGAAAAAGTGCAAGCAGCAATGGATGCAAAAACCGCGCCACCTGTTGCACCGCCAACCACACCTACCACTCCAGCACTCGTCGAAACCGTCAACTTTGATTTGTTCGGCAAAGCCGTAGAGATTGACGGCATGATTATTGGCGGGCGCACCTTCGTTGCCGCTCGGCACTTGCTGGAGTCTATGGGTGGCTACTCCGTAGGTTGGAACGGTTCAACAAACACAGTAATTGTTCGCCGTGTTGCGAACTAACAAAGCTAAACTTCCAAAGCACATAAAGCAATAACCACGAAACAACGCGCATCGCTTCAAAGCAAATTTACAAAAATTCGGCGAAAGAGGACAACGCTTCATCAATTATTTTTATATTTTATGAGTTTTTGGGGCAAGCGACAAGCCCTACGGCTCATATACATAAAAAATAATTGTTTGAGGCAGTTGTCCTCTTCGCTTTGCTTTGGAGGAGCGATATGCAAAATAAAAATAATCCTGTTCTGTCAAAAAAGATAGAGGTTAAAATAGGCCGTGTGAATTACATCGTCACATCTCATTACAAAGAATATGGACGCGAAACCGCTGACCAGAAATATTTACGCTATGTTTCCAGCCGTGTTGCGGAGGAGTTGAAAAGTCCGAAAACGCCAGCTATTGCCGCCGTTTAAGCCTTGCTATGTGCTAAACGGTACGCCCTAATACTACGGTAACTACTCGAAGGGAGGCAGTAGAAATGGCTATGCAAAATGGCAAAATTACGGCATTGTACTGTAGGCTTTCAGTCGATGACCGAGCGGATGGCGAGTCGAATTCCATAGTAAATCAAAGAGAACTCCTCGCTAAATACGCTGATGACCACGGTTTTACTAACACAAAATTCTATGTGGATGACGGGGTCTCGGGGACGCTGTTTGATAGACCGGGTCTGAATGAAATGTTGGCAGATGTCAACGCCGACAGAGTGGCGGTCATGATTATTAAAGACCAGTCGAGGCTGGGTCGAGATGTGCTTGAAGTGGGGCTTCTCAAGCGGCAGTTTGAAGAGCATGACGTTCGTTTCATTGCGGCGGCTGACGGATTGGACAGCAAGAATGGTTTTGATATAATGTCCATATTCCGCGACGTTTTCAATGAATTTTATGTTTCGGATTGTAGCAAGAAGCAGCGAGCCGCTCGGCGTGTAGGCGCTTTGCAAGGCAAGGCTGGCGGCAGAGTGCCATATGGCTACATCGAGGACAAGTCAGACCGCACAAAATGGCTGATTGATGAGGAGAAAGCGGACGTTGTGCGTGAGATGTTCAAACTGTACACATCGGGCATGGGTATTGCCGACATATGTCGCGAGTTTTCCGCTCGCGGCATTCCTGTACCACAACCAGAGAGCCACAATCGGAAATATAATCAATTGTGGTCGGTTTCGGGGGTCTGCCCAATGCTTGAGGAAACAGCATACATCGGCAGGTTCACGGCGCAAAAAACAACAACAGTATCCTACAAAAACAAAAAACGCATCTACCGTCCAGAGGAAGAGTGGATTGTCATCGAAAACCATCATCCCCCAATCATCGACATGGAAACATGGGACACGGCGCAACGCTTACGGGGCAAGCGCAGACGCTACACAAAACTTGGCGTAAAGTCCATTTTGAGCGGCTTGGTTTTTTGCAAAGATTATGGGGCTACGCTCTCGTTCTGCTTGCAAGGGGCTGGCGGCAAAACGCCGAACTTTATCTGCAAAACGTATCGGTATGCCGATTGCAACAACAATCACAAATGCACACGCCACGGCATTCGGGTGGAGGATTTGGAGCAGATTGTGCTGTTGCAAATTCAATCCACGGTGGATTATGCACGGCGCAATGAGAAAGCCTTTGCAGAGCAGGTTTATAAAAGCCAAAACACCGATGCCGAGAAGCAGATAAAAGCCAAGACCACCGAACTTGGCAAAGCTGAACGGCGTATTGCGGAGTTAGATAAAATTATCACCCGCATTTACGAGGACAACATTTCGGGCAAGCTGAGTGACGAGCGTTTTAATAAAATGCTTGCTGGCTATGAATACGAACAGTCGGGGCTTAACGCCACGGTCAAGGCACTCCAATCCGAGGTCGAAGATTTGAAAAGCAAGACCGCCAACCTACAAAGTTTTATGAACACCGTATCACGGGTCGGCAACATCACAGAACTCACAGAGGAATTGGCGCGGATGTTTATTGAAAAAGTGGTAGTCCACGAGGCGGTGTTCAAGGAAGGCACGAAGCGGGCGAAGGTCAGTCAGCAAGTGGATGTGTACTTCGCTTATATCGGGCAGTTTAACCCAAGCGATGAGCCAGAGGAATACCACGGCGTGGCACGAAACGGAAATTTAATACTGGTAAATTAACGGCGAACATGGTATAATACATATGTTCGCCGTTAATTTTTTCGGCAAAAGAAACGTCCTTAATGCGATGCGAGTGACATCTCAAAGAAAATTCGTTCGAGTTTCAAGGTTCGAGCGCAGAAAGGTGATTTTATCGGGAGCTATGCACCCTATGGCTACATAAAAAATCCCGAGAATAAAAACCACCTACTTGTTGATGAATACTCTTCTGGCGATGTAAAGAGAATATTCTCGTTGGCGGCACAAGGCACTCCTTTGCAAACCATAGCCACAATGATGAAAAAGGATGACATTTTAATCCCCAAAGCCTACTTACACCAACAAACTGGCAAATGGGGTAGTAGCTATTACCAGAGATTTCCAACATTCTGGAAAAGGGGTACTGTTCGCAACATCCTTATAAATCGAGTTTATATGGGGCATATGGTTTGCTTAAAACAGACCATTAAGAGCTTTAAGCACAAAAAACTGGAAAATGCGCCTGAAGAAAACTGGATAACAACACCGAATACGCACGAGGCAATCGTGGATGAGGAGACTTTTTGGAAAGTGCAAAAATTGCTTGAAATAAAGCGTCCAGTTAATACGATAAACTTTGAGAATATTTTTGTCGGAAAACTGAAATGCCCAGACTGTGGCAAAAATCTTGGCTATCAAGGTTTGCAGGGTAGGCATAAGCAGGGCAATTTTATATGCAACAGCTATCGCCGCAACACAAAAGCGTGTACGCCGCACTATGTACGATATAACACGCTCCATGATTTGGTGTTGAAGGATATTCGTGAAAAGGCTCATATTGCCAGTCAGTTTGGTGGTAATGCTGATGGTGATGGCGTTATTGGCGAGGGCAGAAATGGCAAGGTGAATTTGAAAAAATACATTGAACAGCTACTCGTTGAACGAGAGGATGCTGATGAGGGCAACAACAAAAAGGAATTAGACAAAGCAAAAGCCCGCTCTATCGAGCTTGACATCATCATCAAACGCCTTTT
>WQRQ01000173.1 GCA_009786685.1 Defluviitaleaceae bacterium | reverse complement strand
GCCTGTGTCGTCGAAGTCGCAGTTGAAATTTTTTGATAGCTCGTGGTAGATTTTTTCGCTTGCTTCGGATAATTTTTTCGATAGGGGAAGAATGGCGGCCTTGATGGGCGCGAGTACGGGGTTGAAGCGTAGCACAGTGCGCACGTCGGGCTTTTCGGGCGTGCCCAGCTCTTCCTCGTCGTAGGCTTCGCATAGGAAGGCCAACGTCATGCGGGTTAGGCCAAGTGACGGCTCTACGCAGTATGGTATATAGCGTTTTGTGTTGTCGTTTGTGTCGATGTAGTTCATGTCCTCGCCGCTATGCTCCATGTGCTGCTTTAGGTCGTAGTCCGTGCGGTTTGCGATTCCCCATAGCTCGCCCCAGCCAAACGGGAAACGATACTCGATGTCGGTAGTGCCTTTGGAATAAAACGATAACTCCTCGGGGCCGTGGTCGCGGATTTTTAGGGCTTCGGGCGGCATTCCCAGGCCGTGCAGCCAGTCAATGCAAAATTGACGCCAGTATACAAACCACTCGTCGTCCGTACCCGGCTCGCAGAAGAATTCCAGCTCCAACTGCTCAAACTCCAGCGTGCGAAATGTAAAGCGTCCCGGGGTGATTTCATTTCTGAAGGAATGCCCAACCTGGCCAATACCAAAGGGGATTTTGCGCCGCGATGTGCGCTGTACATTTTTGAAGTTTACAAAAATACCCTGCGCCGTCTCGGGGCGTAGGAAAACCTCGGTTTGTTTATCCTCCGTTGTCCCCACGAAGGTCTTAAACATGAGGTTAAATTGTCGGATGTCCGTAAAATCACGCTTGCCGCATTTTGGGCAGGGGATTTTGTTATCGTCGATATAGGATTTCATTTTTTCGTTAGACCAGCCGTCGGGGGTTTCGTTTTCAATTTTTTTCTCGGACATGTAGTCCTCGATTATTTTGTCTGCGCGAAAGCGTTCTTTGCAGGCCTTGCAGTCCAAAAGCGGGTCGTTAAAACCGCCTACGTGGCCGGACGCTACCCATACCTGTGGATTCATCAGCAACGCGCAATCTACGCCTACGTTGTGTGGGCTTTCCTGTATAAATTTTTTCCACCATGCTTTTTTTACATTGTTTTTAAGCTCGATTCCCAGTGGGCCGTAATCCCATGTGTTTGCAAGCCCGCCGTAGATTTCTGAGCCGGGGAACACAAAGCCGCGATTTTTTGCCAGTGCTACGATTTTTTCCAAAGTTTTTTCCATAATTGCCTCCAATTTGTATGATATAGTATAGTATAGAAAAAAAAGCCGTGCTACGCAATGGGGGTTTTCTAATGGCTGTTTTTAAATTAACGGAAGGCTCGTATATTTTTCCGCCGACCGCGCTTGCGGATAATGACGGGCTTTTGGCCTATGGCGGCGATTTGAGCGTGCCACGGCTTTTGAATGCGTATTCTAACGGGATTTTCCCGTGGTTTAACCCCGGCGAGGAAATCTTATGGTGGAGCCCACATAGGCGGTTTGTGATTTTTCCCAAAGAAATCCACGTGTCGCGCAGTATGAAAAAGGCGATAAAAAAAAGCGGCTTGTACACGAAAACAAATGCCGATTTTGCGGGCGTGGTAAAGGGCTGTCGCGCACAAAGAGAGGGTGACACATGGCTCTCCGATGATATGGAGGCGGCGTATAACGCGCTTTTTGTACAAGGATACGCGATGAGTGTGGGTGTATATAAGGAAGAAAAACTGGTCGGCGGCCTTTACGGTGTGCTGCTTGGGCGGTGTTTTTTTGGCGAGAGCATGTTTTCGGATGTAGAAAATGCGTCCAAGCTCGCGCTTGTTGACTTATGTAAAAATGATTTTGTGTTTGTAGACTGCCAGTTTCATACGCCGCATTTGGAGACCATGGGCGGGCAGTATATCAAATGGAACGAGTATAGGAGGTTGTTGCGTGAAGGGATATAAAACGGTGAGCGCACCGCAAAAATACTTGACAATCACTCAGATGTTTCAAAACTTTGGGGCGCGTGGGTTGGTGGCGTATTCTTGCAAAATAGTGGACGGCGTACTGGAAGGCGGCGTAGTAATCGCTGTACTAAACGAAGAAAACACCGACAGCCGCGAAATAAAAGCATATCAGCGCGAGCTGCGAAAAAAACACCCCGACAAAGACCCGATATACTTCCTACGAGTGGAAAAAGACGAAGAATATGACCGCCTTCTGCTAACCTACGACAACGGCGGCGGCGAGAAAAAAATAAAACCAAAACTCGAAGTAAAAAAATCCGAGGCAGAAAAAGCCGTAGCGACAATCCCTGCAAGTGTGCTTGCGCAGGCATTGTCGCTACGGGTGGGCGATGAATCAACCTAGCCTAAAGGCTCGAGACGGCATTCCCACCAATGGTTGCACGGCGAAATGCCGCTTCGCGGTCGCGGCTGTGGCTGTGGGTTATTTTTATATTGATGTTGTAGCCCGTGTCGGTTTGTTGCATGTCAAACTCGGTTTGCATTCCTGCGCGGCGCACTATTTCTAGATTTTCTTGGATGGAGTTTGTTAGTATACGGATGTCCCGTATGTAGGCTTTGAAGGGGATTGGCTTGTTTTTGTTTTTTCGGGCGGATATTTTTTCTTCTATTAGGTGTTCGGTTTTGCTTACGGTTAGGTTTTCTGCTGCTATTTTTTCTATGGCTTGTAGCTGGTCTTTTTCGGTGGTGAGCTTTAGCAGGGCGCGGGCGTGGCGTTCTGTAAGGCCGTTTGCGATGATTTGTTTTTGTACGCTGCGCGGAAGCTTTAGCAGGCGCAGCTTGTTTGCTATCGTGGATTGGTTTTTGCCTACGCGACGGGCAAGGGTTTCTTGCGTGAAGGCGTAGTCGCCCAGTAGATTTGCGAAGCCTTCGGCTTCTTCGAAGAAGTGGAGATTTTCTCGTTGCAGGTTTTCCAGCATTGCCAGTACCGCGCTGTCCAGGTCGGTGATTTCTACCAGGATGGCGGGGATGGTTTCCATGCCCGCGAGGCGGCTGGCTCGCAGGCGACGCTCGCCCGCTATTAGCTCGTAGCTTGTCCCATTGATAAGCCGCACGCTAATAGGCTGCAACACACCATACACACGGATAGACGCCGCAAGCTCGTCCAACGCATTTGGCTCAAAAATACGGCGCGGCTGGTATGGGTTTGGGTTAACGATGTCGAGGGGGAGGTGCAGAATTTCTTGTAAGGTTGTCATAGAAATCACTCCTTGATATTTGTTATTTTTTGGCAGTATATCATGCGAAAAATTGCGGGGAATGAATGTACCAAATATTGGCAATATTCGGTGTGGGCAAAAATATTCCCTTTTTCGCTGTCGAAGGAAGTCGAAATTTTATGGTTAAAATTGAAAAATATGTACAAACTAGGTGAAATCGTCGGGAATTGGAACAAAATATTTTTTTTGCGCGTTACATATATAGGAAGGGTGGTAGCTATATGAAGGTTTTGATAACGCTGGTGTTTGTTGGTTTGTTTTTTACGGCATGTGGATATACGCCGCCCGGTACGGTGCGGGCGTTGCGGTATTTGTCCGCCGAGGTGGAGGCGGAGCGGGAAGGATTTTTTCTATATGTGACGGCGGGCAGTGTTACGCCCATGGGGCTACGGCTTTCCATGGTGAATAATACCGATAGCGAGGTAACGCACGGGACGCCGTTTCAAATCCGAAAATATAACGACGGCGAGTGGGAGGCCGTGCCTTTTATTAGGGATGGTATCCGCTGGCGTAGGCCACTGCTTATAATTGCGCCGCGTACCACAAGGGACGAAAATATTTCGTGGGAGCATATGCATGGAGAACTGCCGCCGGGCAGATACAGCATAGTGCGTGAGTTTAATATAGGCAGAAGATTTGCCATATTTTATGTAGTGGAAGATTGGGAAACCGCCTGCGCTTACGCCCGCTTCGAGAGCCTCGACGTGGAAATCTTGGAACACAGCGTGACGAGCATAAGCTTTAGTAAGCGTCAAACCAATGCCAACAACTTAAGCAATTAAAAACAGGATTTAGCAAATTTTTTCAAAGCTCTACGCCTACAACGAAAGCTCGCA
>WQRQ01000172.1 GCA_009786685.1 Defluviitaleaceae bacterium | reverse complement strand
GGTCGGAAAGCTGGCCGCCTTCGTCGTAGCCTACATATCCCGGGGGTGAGCCGATTAGGCGGGAGACATTATGCTTCTCCATAAACTCGGACATATCTACGCGGATGATTGCGTTTTCGTCCCCGAAAAGGATTTCTGCCAAGGCGCGGCACAGATGGGTTTTACCCACACCCGTAGGCCCGAGGAATAGGAAAGAGCCGATTGGCCGATTAGGATTTTTTAACCCTACACGTCCACGGCGTATTGCCTTTGACACGGTTTTTACTGCCGCGTCTTGGCCTATTACCCGTTCGTGGATGGTGTCTTCCATTTTCATCAGGCGTTTGCTTTCTTCTTTTTGCAGTTTTTTTACGGGTACGCCCGTTGTGGCGGCCAGTACATCTGCGATTTCGTCTTCGTCTACTATGTGGTGGGATTTTGTGTGGGTCTCTTTCCAGTCTTTTTCTTCGGACTCCAAGCGTTCTTTTAGGGCGTTAATGCGTTGCTTTAACATGCCCGCCTTTTCGAATTCTTCTATTTTTATTACTGCTTCTTTTTCGGTTTCCAGTTCATTTATTTGCTCTTGCAAGGATTTGATGTTTGGCGGCGTGGTGTACGAGCGCAGGCGCACCTTGGAAGCAGTCTCGTCGAGCAGGTCGATGGCTTTATCAGGCAAAAAGCGGTCGGAGACATAACGCGACGAAAGATGTACCGCGGCCAGGATTGCGTCGTCGGTGATTTCTACGTTGTGGTGGGCTTCGTATTTGTCGCGGATTCCTTTTAGGATTTCGATGGCCTCTTCTTCGGATGGCTCGTCTATCATTACGGGCTGAAAGCGTCGCTCAAGTGCGGCGTCCTTTTCGATATGCTTGCGGTACTCGTCGAGGGTGGTCGCGCCTATCACCTGCATTTCGCCACGAGCCAAAGCGGGCTTTAAAATATTTGCCGCGTCAAGCGCACCCTCCGCGCCGCCCGCGCCTATCAGGGTGTGCAGCTCGTCGATAAAAAGAATAACATCGGTGTTAGCCTTTACCTCATTAAGCACGCGCTTAATGCGCTCCTCAAACTCACCCCGATATTTTGTACCCGCCACCATGCCCGCGATATCCAAGCCAACCACGCGCTTGTTTTTTACCGGCTCCGGTACATCACCGGATTGTATCCGCTGAGCAAGACCTTCGGCTATGGCGGTTTTTCCGACGCCGGGGTCGCCTACAAGGCATGGATTATTTTTAGTACGGCGGCTGAGAATTTGAATAACACGCTCGGTTTCCTTAGCACGCCCGACGATTGGGTCGAAGTGATTTTCCTTAGCCATCTGCGTAAAATCGCGACTGAATTTATCCAGCGTAGGCGTATTTGTCTTTTGATTATTTTTCGAGTTAGGATTCATAGGAAACGGAAACGGCGGCAACCCATGCTGGTTTGCCTCACCAAGCATTGCCATAATATCATCAAACATTTTTGTAGGATTAACATTTAACGACGCAAGGATAGTATTAGCCAAAGACTCCGTCTCTTTTAGCAGCGAGATGAGAAGATGCTCCGTACCGATATAATTTGTTTTCATGCGCAGGGCTTCTTGATGGGAATTCTCCAAAATACGCTTTGTGCGCGGCGTAAAATCTTGCGGCCCCATGCTTCCCATAGTGGGCGCACCGCCTGCACTAGTGGTGTTTTGGAGTTCTTTTTCAATGCTCTCGGCAGTCACACCTTGCATATCCAGTGCCTTAGCCGCTACGCAATCCTGCACACGCGCAAGCCCTAATAATAGGTGTTCCGTTCCTACATGTGAATGCCCAAATTCCTTTGCCGCGTCTTGCGCGTTTTGTATTGCCTGTCTGGCTTTTTCTGTAAGGGGACCTTTCATGGCTTATGTAGCCTCCTTTGTGATGTCTGTTTTATTGTTCAAATATCTGTCGCAGATAATCTGCGCGGGTTTTGTCGCGTTCTTGTTCTGTCATTTCTTCGCCTGCGTTTCGTTGTAGGTGGCCGGGTTGAATTTCCATCATTATTTGGTAGATTTGTTTTGTGGGCTTGGGTTTATTGAGGATTTTTGTAATGTATCCGAGGCGGATATCGGATAGGAGGTCCATGGCTTCTTTTGCGGAGATTAGGCGTGCGTTGGCTAAAGTGCCGTAGGCTCGGTATACTGTGTCTTCCATTTGGGATTTTTGTGTGACGAGGAGCTTGTGGCGTGCCATGTGTTCTTTGGCCAGTACGTTGCGGGTTACGTTTTGCAGGCCGAGGATTATGTCTTCTTCTGATTTGCCGAGGGTGTTTTGGTTAGAGATTTGGTAAATGCTGCCCATGGGTGCTGTGCCTTCGCCGTAAATGCCGCGCATGGTTACGCCGAATTTTGCGATTTGTGGGAGGATGGTGTTTGGCATGTCGGATTTGCTGAGGCAGGGTAGGTGAATCATGTATGAGGCGCGTAGGCCTGTGCCTGTGTTTGTGGGGCAGGCTGTGAGATAGCCGTATTCTGTGTGGAAGGCGAACTCTACGCGTTCTTCGATTAGGTCGTCTATTTGGCCTGCGGTTTCGTAGGCGAGTGTAAGGCCTTCGCCGGGCTTTATTGATTGGATACGGACGTGGTCTTCTTCGTTTACCATAACGCTTACGTTTTGGTCGTCGCTGATTAGCAGGCCTTTGGGGAGGTTTCCGTTAAGAAACTCTGGGCTTACTATGTGTTTTTCCAAAAAGACATTTTGCTCGGTTTTTGCGAGGGTTTGGATGTCCAAGTTACGGAAGAAGCTGCTTGCGTTTGTGACGGCCTCGGTGGCTTCTGTTACCATGGCGGAGGCGTCTGCGTCGGTGAGCTTTCGGCGGAAGGGGTACTTTTTTATGTTGCGGGCAAGACGCACGCGGGAGGATAGTATTTCGCTGTGGTCGGTTATTGTTTCTTGGTACCATGGTATGCTCATTCTGATACCTCCTCGGTGGCGGTGCTTTCTAAGTCGCGGATTTGGTCGCGCAGGCGTGCTGCTTCTTCGTAGTTTTCTTCTTCTACTGCCCGCTTTTGGCTTGCACGCAGCTCGGTTATTTGGCGTTTGTTTATAAGGCCTGCGCCCATGCGACGGGGGTATTTTCCCTCGTGGCGCGTGCTGCCTTGTACGCTTTTAAGGAGGACTTCCACTTCTTTTGCGAAAGAAGTATAACAGACATCGCAGCCGAGGCGGCCGCCTGTTTTAAATTTATTAAAGGTCATGCCGCAGCGTGTGCAGGGCTTCGCGGGGCGTACTACGGGCGGTTTGCCCGGTGCGCCGGGCTGAATCAGATATTTGCTGTTAATCTGGTCGAGGAAGCCCTTGAAGATATTTTCCAACGGGACAAGCATTTCCGGGCTGTCGAATTTGAATGCGCATTCTTGGCAGAGGTGAAGCTCCACCTTTTTGCCGTGCATAAACTGTTGCATGTGTACCGACGCGGGATTTTTTTTGCATTTTTCGCAAATTACAGTGTTCATATTATCGCCCCTTTGATTTTTGCCTTAATTACGTGTCCTTATTCGCAATACTTGATGAAATAATCGTTGAAATTTGGATGGGTGGCCAGGTTGATTTCTTGCGCGGATACATCGGGGAGGTGAGGGGAGAGCGCGAACTTTGCGCAGCCCCCAAGGGCGGCGTTGCCGACGGGTTTAATCTTATCCGCAAGCTGCACGGGGAAAATTCCAATTTTTACCGCGCTTTCTATGTCTATTTTATACCCAAATCCGCCCGCAAGATAGACCCTATTTATATTTTCGTACAAAATGCCGGCTTCCTCAAGTAAAATTTCTATAGCGGCGCGTACGGCGGCTTTGGCGAGGATGATTTCTTGGGCGTCCTTTGGGGGGAGTGAGGCGAAGGATTTAATTGCGTCCGCGCCGTTTTTGTTGCCACCTTCGAAGGCATTGCCTGCGGCGGCGGAGGTTACGATTAATTTTTCGGAAGAAAGCGGATTAATTCGAAATCGGTCTCGTTTGTCGCCGCCGCTCCGCCGAGGCCGTTTCTCATTAAATCCGCTGTAAAAAATAACCATTTCGGCATTTGTACCAAGGTCTATTAGGAGATTATGCCCACAAAGGCGCGGATAATCCAAATAAAAAAGCCCCGAAACAACATCCGCGCCGATAAAGGCGGATATACAGGGGAAAATAAAGGCGGGATAGCCAAGGATTTTTGTGTTTTGCGCAGAAATTGAATAGGGCGTGAAGGGGTAAACCCCAAGCGTGTCGCATGGGAAGTTTTGCAGAAAGTGGAGCATGGTGGTGTTGCCTGTGATGATGAGGGTGGGGGAGGTAGTGGCGTCGG
>WQRQ01000171.1 GCA_009786685.1 Defluviitaleaceae bacterium | reverse complement strand
ACCCATTAGCGTTTTTTCTATTAACTTTTTTTCATTATCTTCATCCTTTCTTGTTCTACTTTAACATACTTTTGCTTAAGTTGTTGGCATTGAGCGTCAAATAGAATACGGTTGTTCATGTTGGATTTCCTCTTCTCTTATTGTTATTGTTTGGCAATCCGTATTATATAAGCTTCCCCAAAGTAAGAGTCAAGCAGTAGAAATATTTGCTTTGCCCATTTTTCGGGCTTTGCCGTTGTCATCCTTATTTCAAATCTTCAAATGCGAGTTGACAGAAACAACCTTTGCTGCTGAATTATTGCTCCCTCGACACAAACAACCCTGCCAAGGTTAGTATCGTACCTAATGCCGACATCCAAGTAATTCTTTCGTTTAAAACAATTACAGATGTGACGACTGTAATTACAGGGACTAAATAAATATAAATGCTTGTTTTTATCGCGCCCAGCACCCGTACAGAAAAATTCCAAGTGACAAAGCATAACGCCGACGCTCCCAAGCCAAGAAAAAGAATATTAAATATATTGGTAGGCCGAGCAAACCGCTCCAAGCCAAATTCAAATGGAAATAAAAACAAAGCGGGGATAAGAATAAACAAGCCATAACAAAAAATCCTACGTGTGGTCTGTATTGTGTTATATCCAAATTGGCTTATTTTTCTTAGCAAAATAGAATACACCGCCCAAACAACAGCGGCCAAAACCGCCAGTATATCGCCAATGGGATTGAGCTCCAGCACGGCAACTCCGTTAAAGCTGATAAGAAAAATCCCCGCAATCGCGGTTATAAACCCGATGAAAAAGTTAGCCTTAGGCTTTTCGCCGTCCAGCAGCCAAGTTGCCAGCAACGCCGTAAAAAACGGCGAAACAGAAATAATAACCCCAACATTGGAAGTTGCCGTATACATAAGCGCGATATTTTCAAACAGAAAATACAACGAGACCCCGCACAGCCCCGCCGCCGCAAACATCAATTCCTCTTTTTTGCTTTTTACTTTAAGCCTGTGCGGATAAGCGAGCATGAGGACAAACAAGCCTATGCCAAAGCGATAAAATATAATTTCTATTGGCATAAAATCCGCCAACAAAACCCTTGTCGAAATAAACGCAGTACCCCATATAAAAATAGTAATTATGGCAGATATATGCCCTTTTGCCGCTTCTTTCACTTTATTTCCCCTCCACGCTGAATATATCTTGATAAAACTTGGGCGTAAGCCCGATAAAATTTTTAAAAAATCGCGTAAAATGGCTTTGGTCGGCAAAGCCGGATTGCATGGCTGCTTCCTTTGGCGTTACCCCTTCTTGCAATAGATTTTTTGCTTTATTTACGCGGACGGCAGATAAATACCGATACGGTGTAATGCCCATTTGCATGGCAAAGCTTCTGAGAAAGGTGTATTTGTTTAAGCCGCATACCTTGCTTAAATCCGCAAGCGTTATTGTCTCCGTATAGTTTATCTCCATGTAGTCGCAAGCCGCTTGTATTTCTCCGCTTGCGCGGGAAAGCGTTTCCGCAGACGGGTTTGTATACTCGACAATTAGCTGCTCTATTAAAAAATAAAAATTTTCTTCTTTGCTGAAATCTTTTGTTTTTTTCATAATCATTTCGTGCAAGTCTTTAAGAATATGCACCACATCGCTTTGGCAAATCACGGTTGATGTAAATACGGGCAGCTCGTCCCGCCCTGTAATTTCTGTGGCTGTGCGGCGCATTGCGTCTTTTTCGATGTTAAGACATCGCCAGTCTAATGCCCTGTCGTCCACTTGTTCACAGGCATGGTTATCAAGGGGGTTAAATATCACAAAATCACCTGAGCCGATTGTATACTCCTTGTTTTTGCAAGCCAAAAGCCTTCGTCCGCTTTCCACAAAGCCCAAGACATAATACTCATGGAAATGATTGGGAAACTTTTGCATGATACCTTCAAAATGATATGCTTCTATTTTTAAGTCGTTATCAAAACACACCATCCGTTTTTCTGCTTCCATTTTGGCTGATTACCCCCTTACGATTACATAAAAAATGCGCCATACCAAGTATAGCGCATTTTTTGCCGATAGTCTTGAATGATATTGATTTTAGGAATCCCCAACCAACTTTTTGTTTACCCCATATTCCAGTCATGCTCGTTAAAGAATTTAATGAGTTCTTCTACTATGGTGTCTGCTTCTTCGTAGGGTACTTGGCATGTGCCTACTTGTTTGTGGCCGCCGCCGCCATGCTTTAGCATAATCGCACCTACGTCTACGGAGGATGTTCTGTTTAGAATGCTGTGGCCTACCGCGATAGAGACGGTAGCACCCGCAAAGCCGTCTACCACCCATATAGAAATATTCTGCTCCGGAAAGAGACTGTATAAAATAAATCGATTACCCGAGTTTATCGTGTCCACGCCGCGCAGGTCGGTAATGATGACATCGCCTTCCACACGAGAGTATTTAAGAATCATTTTTCTGAAATCCGTTGACTGCTGGTGATAGTATTCTACGCGCTGGGCTACGTCGGGCAGCATTAGCAGCTCGTCTATCGTGTAGTCGCGGCAGCATTCCATCAGGTCTTCCATCAGCTTCCAGTTGGAGATTGTGAAGTTGCTGTTTCTGCCAAGGCCTGTACGCGGGTCCATTATAAAGCCCAAGAGTACCCAGCCATGCGGGTTTGTGATTTCGTCCACTGTTAGCTTTGCGGCGTCTACCTTGTCTACCGCTTTTATCATTTCTTCCATGTGGGACAGGCGGCTTTCGCCGTCGTAGTATTCGTATATAATGCGTGCGCAACTGTCGGCAAGATACTGCACACCTTCTGCCGTGATGTCTTCGCTTACACGCTCCAGCTCGCTCGCATGGTGGTCAAACCACATACCGCAGCCCGGTACATACGGCACATTTGTTAGTACGTCGTTTTCTGTAACCTCTACCTTGCCGTCTTGCAGGTCTTTTGGGTGTACAAATTTCCAACTGTCTATTATGCCAAGCTCCATTAATATCGTCCCACATGCCAAACCGTCAAAGTCCGCTCTTGTAATTAGCCGCATGTTTATTCCCCCTCTAAAGGATATGTATACACATTATGACACAGGGTTTGATTATACGCAATGACTATAATTAATTGCTGTAAAATAGTGTACCTTACGCAACAATGGTAAACAAACAGAAAGCCGTATAAATCAAGGATTGAGTCGCCAACAACAAAGGCCGTCAAATGTTATAATTGACACATGGCGGCTTTTAAAATTGTTTATAAATTAGCTATTGGTCACCCACGTTTGCCGCCTAATATGCTGTCAAGTTTTTCAACCTTTCCCTTCATTCGATTTGTATGGCCAGACTCACATCAGCCTTTAAGGTCACATTAGTACGAATACCTTTCTCGGCAAGCCATAGAAGTTGTGCGGCGGGGTAAGCCGGAAGATTCGATAACCCTAACAACTTCAGCAATATATTCTGAAAGCTTGTCGCCTACGCCGAAAGGCGCGATAGAAACTGCTATCAATGTGTTCATATAATTCCATCCTTTTACAAAAGTAAAATTTAATTAGCTCGCGTGATGGCAACTCGCGCCACAACTGTGGCGTTGCGGACATTTGCCGCCGCCTACACCTTTTACAAATGCGGGTGGAGCTTTGAAAATTGTTTCCAACTCAAATGAGCCACAGCTTGGGCAGGGTATTTTCTTTTCGGATTTTTCCTGCATGGTTGCATGGATATTGTGTTCATTACTGCATTTTACACAGCGCAAATCATAATTTGGCAAAATGTCATCTCCTATCAGATGAAAAATTTTCTAATTGCGATAAAAATACCCAATAGGCATCATATACAGCGGTATTTTATCCTCGGCGAGATTTAAAATTTCCGCGACGCGACTTTCCGTAAATGCGCCAACAGCAACAGTGCCAAGCCCTAATGCTTCCGCTTGCAAATAAATATTCTGAGCAGAATGCCCCACTTCAATATACGTGTACATTATACCCCGCTCACCATATCTTGCGGTCATGAGTTCAAAAACAGCAGTATATATGATGGTTGCGGGGGCATTTACTACAGACCTTTGCTTTAATGCGGCCTCACCAAGAGAGGCTCTGATATCACCGTCAATAATGCGGACCATTTTGTGTTCCTCAGAAATATATCTGTATACGCCCGCCTCTATACCTTCTACATTGCCGATAACAACGTAAATTTCCAGCGGGAATAATGCACCTGCGGAGGGTGTTGTTCGCAATCCACCCCTTGGAGCTTGTGCGTTTGGCGATGTTATTCCATACGCTGCCCATAAAATCTGAGAAAGTTGCTCCGTT
>WQRQ01000170.1 GCA_009786685.1 Defluviitaleaceae bacterium | reverse complement strand
GGCTTCGCCGGTGAGCTTTGCGTTTGCCGCCATATAACTCGCGATGGCTTTTAGTCCGTGATTGTTGGCAATGTGCCGCTTGACGAACTCTTGGAACTGCTCGTCTGTTAGGCTGATGGTGTCGGGCAGGATGCTTTCCAAGAAACCGTGGCGTTTGCATAGACGGTGATTTCTGTCTTTACGGTCACGCTCTGCCTGTTGTTTTTCCAGTTGTTTCAGTCGGCGTTGTTCCTCTTGGATGCGCTTTGCGCTTGCTTCGATTTGCAATTGCAGTTTTGTTTGTTGTGCCATAATTAGTGGCCTCCTTCTGTTTGATAGATTGGGGTATGGGTGAACGCAAAAAGGCGGCAACCGTTTTTTCGATTGCCGCCGTATGCGGTGGTGCTGATATTTAGTTGTAGGTAGTGCGTGTCGGCTATGCCGGATTGCCCTGCGGGTTCACTTTCTTCTTGTTTCTTTGGTTACGTTTGTACTCCCGCCACATGGCACGTTTTTCCTCAGCTTGGGCTTCGGCGTTTTGCTCCGATTCAGTGTTCGATGGCGGCGGGGCAAACTGCCCGATGAAGTTTAGCGAAATGTCTACCCGCTGTGTGCGTTTGCCGCTTGATTTATCGGCTTCGTATACAGTTACTCTGTCCACAAATTCATGGACGATTGTGGGCGTTAATTCAGCGAAGTCCGTATACCGCCGTGCCAGTTCTAAAAACTTGTCGGCGCGTAGGCTGTCATGGTTGAATTGCTCTAATGCCGCTTTCAGTTCGGCGGTTTCTTTTTCAAGTGCCGCCTGTTCTGATTCGTAGCCGTCCGACAACATGGCAAATCGTTTTTCCGTTAGCCGTTCTGCCACAAAATCTTCATATGTTTTTTTGAACAAGGTATCAAGTTCGACAATGCGCTTTTCGTTCTTTGCGATTTGACGTTTATGAGATTTTACGGTTTCGCCCTGCTGTATGGCAGAGGTTTCGCGGATGATGTTCACAAAAGCCGCTTCGTTGTTGCGGGCGTAGGCGGTAGTTTGTTGAATTACATCCAGTATTACTGCACAAACATTCGCTGTGCTGATATGGTGCGGCGAACAGTCATTGCGGTGGATTTGGTGCAGAGAACAGTTGTATTTGTCGTAGCCTTTCTTTTGCTTGACCACGCCTGTTTTGCCGTCCGTGTATTTGTGCGGGCCGCCACGGTGGTTGTACATACGTCGCCCGCAATCCGAGCAGTAGAGCAGACCCGTTAGCGGATTGGGTTCGCCGTGCTGTGTGTAGCGGCGTTTTACCCTGCGGCATTTTTGCGCCGTTTCCCACATTTCTTGACTGACAATGGCTTCGTGGGTGTTCTCGAAAATCAGCCATTCCTCTTTGGGCTTCCATGTGATTTTTTTGTCCTTGTAGGAGTCCTTTTGGGTGCGGAGGTTGACCGTATGCCCCGCATATTCGGGCTTCGAGATTATCTTCGCCACGGTGGACGAGTTCCACTCGTAGCGGTATTTGTCCTCGACCCATTGATGGTCGCCTACGCCGATGCGCGTCATGTGAAAGCCGGGGCGTTCGATTTTTTCTTCCATAAGAATGTTGGCGATTTGGCTTGGGCCCTTGCCGTCAATCGTCATTTGGAAAATGTGTTGAATGATGGGGGCTACTTCGGTATCCACAATCCATTTTGTTTTGTCTTGCGGGTCTTTCAGATAGCCGTAAATGTGCTTGTTGGTTGAACGCTTGCCGCTTCGTGCTTTGGAGCGAAACGCCGCTTTCAGTTTTTTTGAGTTGTCGCGGGCGTACCATTCCGACATGATGTTGAGAAATGGAGCAAACTCCGCGCTCTCGCTATTGGCACTGTCTATGTTGTTTGCAATTGCGATAAAACGGACACCTTTTTCACGGAAGAACACTTCCGTATAGAAGCCCGTTTGAAGGTAGTCCCGGCCAACTCTTGATAAATCTTTAGCCAGCACCACGGCTACGCTTCCCGCTTCTACCTCGGCTATTAACTGCTTCCATGCGGGTCTGTCAAAATTTGTGCCGCTGTGTCCATCGTCTGAAAAATGGCGGACGTTGAAAAAGTTGTTTTTCGCGGCGTATTCTTCAAGCATACGCTTCTGTGTGGTGATGGAATTGCTTTCCCCTGCCAGTTCGTCATCACGACTAAGGCGCGTGTAAATCGCCGTGTACAGGGACTGGTTCGGTTGCTTATTAGTAGCACTCATAATGAGAATCTCCTATCAAGCAACCGCCCCATCCGTAGCGACTTCATTCTACTACAAACCGGGCATGAAAGCCATGCCCGGTTCAAAATTTTTGCTGATTTCTTCACCGTTTTGTTTGATAAATTTCCTCGCTTTCTCATAGATTCGCCACCTTTGCAAGTGATGTGTCGTTGCGGATTAAACGCATAATTTTATCCTGCGCTGTTTCCTTCGCGTTGGGGTTAAAGTACACATTCACCGTAAAAGTGGTGGAGCCAATGCGTTTTGTGAAACGGTTCGGCTCCTGCGGCTTGATAATTTTTACCGTTGGATTTTTTAAGTTCATGCCATCAGCTCCTTTTCATAATTTTTTCAAATGTTGTTGCAATTCGGATTCCTCAACTTTGAGTAATCCTCCCCCCGTTGGTGTTGCATCAGGGTGGGGTAGCCGAATTAACTCGGAGTGTGTCCTCCGGCGTTACCTTGTTTGCGTTATCCCGCACACGTTCCTGCTTTGAGCCTTGTATGACTATGGCGCGTTATCACGGTTACAGCCTTTTGCGTCACATCTCCGATGTGTGTTCCATGCAAAAGTTGCAGTTCCCGGTATCTGTACGAGCGCGTATTCAGTTTTCAAGGTGCAAACTTACTACCTCTAGCCGTGAGGATGGGTGTTTTGCGGGGTAGCGTTTACGGTTCACCTTATAGCCGTAGCAATGGCGAGAAGTTGCCCTGTTGCGAAAATTTTATTGCGGTACACTTACACCCTATAGCCGTGAGAGGTGGCGTTTGTACGGGTTGGCATTGTAAAAATTTTCGCTCTATATCACATAGCCGTGGCAAAGGTGAAAAGTTAATCAGTGGCAAAAGTTTTTATTACGCACACCTACACCCTATAGCCGTGGGAAGTGGCGTTTGACACCCTACCTTTGAAAAAAATTTTTCCCTCATAAACAGTGCCGTTGAGAACGCCAAGTTGCTCGCAATTTTTTGTAAATTTTCGCTCTATATCTCATAGCCGTGGCGATAGGCGTTTTGGTATATGTGAAAAGAATTTCTTTCAAATAGTCGTGACATTTTTAAGGTAAAATCGCCCCCTTATACTTAGTAGCCGTGGCGATACGTGTTTTGTTAGGGGGTGGGGAAATTTTCTTTGGAGTTTTATATGCGAAGGCATGAAAAAACCACCTAATCACAGGTGGCCGAATAGTTTTTATGAGCTTGGTAAACTTGGTTTGGTCGGAGTACCCAACTTTGGACTTTCCTCTTTGGCAATTTCGCAAACCGTTATTATTTCCATACAAAAAGGATGCCCAAGTGAACGAGCATCCGATTTGAGATTATGCGTATAATATCTCGGTAAATATTATTTCCTCTGCCGTGTAGTGCAACCCCGCCATATGTTGCGCCCATGAGAGCGAACAAGCGGCTTTGTCGGGCGTTGGGTGAGTTGTTCCATGAGTGCGTCCATACGCGCCTGTGCTTTCCGCTGTATAGCACGACAATGGGGGTAAATTTCCTCTCGCGTGAGCATCAAACCATAAGTGATTTTGCAATGCTCTTTGAGGTATCTTTTCCGTATCATGCCGTACTTGGTTAGCGGTTCTGCATCGGGCGGGTCTGATAAAATTATATCGGGTAGCAGATAATCGCCGTGGCGTGTGTACGTTATTTCGGGCATAACGCGCTCCTTTCTACTTTTCGTCCTCTACCATAAGCTGATATAACAATCTCGCACCTGCTTTCATACCAATATCCATGTACACTTCTTGGAAAGCGGTTACGGCGTTTGTTATTTCGTCGTTGGCTTTCTCTCGCTCTGTTCTATTGTCGGAATATAAAGTGTTGATGCGGTTGTAAATGGGGTCGCTTGCGGTCAATAACCGTTTGCTATATTGCAGGTCTTTATCCTGTTCGTGATTGCTTTTCCCGCCGGTCAAAATAAATGCTCTTGTTTGCTCCAAACTTATCCGGGCAAATGCTTCGTTGATGTGCTTGCTTGTTCCGTTCATAAATTCACCAATCCTCTCATGGTTGTTTTTCGCAACACGCTTGAAGGGTTGGGTTATTCCGTGATAGAATTGTACTGCACCTTCGGGTGTTGCATTTGAAGCGGCGGGAAACTTT
>WQRQ01000169.1 GCA_009786685.1 Defluviitaleaceae bacterium | reverse complement strand
ATCTTTGCCGTCAATGGTAAGGCAACCGGTTTTTGGCGTGTCCAGCCCCGCCATGATGGATAGCAAGGTGGTTTTTCCGCTACCCGACGGCCCGACGATTGCATGAAACTTCCCACGCTCAAAGGTCGCGGATACGTTCTTCAACACGTCGCGGTCGGAACCTTTATAGCGGTATGTGATTCCCTCGATGTTCAACATTAAAATCTCCCCTGTCAAAGTTTGGGTCAAATATTTTTCATCGCCAGCCCCTCCAGGCTTCTCGTCTGCTTAGGCGATGTGCAAGCTCAAAGTTGCTTAGGAGATGTAATTCGCTGATATCGGGGTAGTGAAGCTGTAGGCGAAGAAGCAAAATATCGCGCATTCCCGGCGTTATGGAGAATAATGCCGTAAAGTTTTCCCAGTCGCGCAGCCTGAATGCAAGCTCGCGGATGTCTAGGTTTTGGGTGTCGAAGTCATGGAAGTCTTCGTGCAGGCGGGTTTGCAGCTCGTTTTTTATGCGTATGTCGTGTACGGCGTTGTGTATAAGCACGCTGTCCGCTAATGTGCGGTTGTGTAAAAGTTGTATATTTTTCAGTTCCAAAAGCCGCCGCGCAAGCCCCATTGGAGCAAGGCGGTCGATGGACCTTTCCGCGCCGGGGATTACGTAAAAGCGTGAGCGGAGTTCTGCAAATTCTGCGTCGCAGTGGCCGTGATTGCGCTGTAACGTCCATGACGCAAGCTCTACGTTTGTCATTTGGGAAAAAGGCGGCAAATTATCCGCGTCCATGTAAATTACTTCAAAAATTTGTCCATGGGCGTACGCAGGGGCAAAATCGAAGCCAACAAACCCGCCGACAAAAACAATACCAATCCCAATCGCAACAAACACTGCCGTACCGCGCTTTTTTGCCTTGGACAAGATATTGGAAAACCGTAGTTTTAGCATATTTTTGCCGCCCATAAAATGCGTGGTAAGCGCGGTGCGCTCGCGTCTGCCGCCCGCCGCCATGCTTAGGATTATTTCGCTGTAAATTTTGCGCTCGTTTGTGCTAAGGCCGCCTGCGGTAAGGCTGTCGCAAATCGTCTCGACATCCTTGTTTGCCTGCCGCGCCATCAAATGGACGGCAGGGTTAAACCAATACAAGCATGTGGTAGCCACCAGTGCAAGTTTGTAAAAAAGGTCGTGCCGCATAAAATGCGTAAGCTCGTGGCGCAAAACAAGCGGCAAATCCTCAAGTTGAATCGCCTCGGAGTAGGGAAGAAGCACCGTAGGCCGCAAAAACCCAAAAAGCATGGGCGTCTTAATCCCCTTTACACGGAGCAGTCTAATCTCCCGCGTAATACCAAGCGCGATACGCTCGCGCTCGAAGATTGCCCGCACATGGGGCGAGATTTTCGGCGTACCCCAGTGCCGTATAAACCGCAGAAATACGACGTAGCCATAGACATGGAAAGCAACCGAAATAATCACCCCAAAAACCCATAAAAACCCCAAAACCGAAATCGGGGTTAGCCCTGTAAACATATGGCTTGGAAAGCTTTTGGTCAAAAAAACATCTGCGCCATCCGCTGCGGTGTCGGTGGGTGAAATTTCCGTAGCGGGGAGCGAAGGAAAAGGCATAGGCGACATAGGCGCGACGGCGGGTGCGGCAACAGGCTGCGAAAACGAAGGTATCTGCAAATCCACGGCGCGTGGCAAAAACCCCATAAGCGGCAGCCAAAGCCCAATCATCACAAAAATCCAAAGCGCGTATCGCCCGTCTGCACTGTAAACCCTGTCCAAAAGCGGCGTAACCGCCAATAAAAGCACAATGATAGGCGTAAGCAAAATCGTCGCACCTATAAAATCAGAAATCATGGTCGTCACCCGCCCTTTCGTTGATGTAGTCTTTTAGCTCGGCTATATCGCTTTCGGAGATGGCGTTGCCGTCGAAGAGTGCCGCAACAAGGCTTTTAAGCGAGTTGCCGTGCAGCTTTTCCAAGAAGGTTTTGCTTGCGTTTTCCAAGTACGTATTTTCGGAAACAAGCGGCGCGTAGATGTTGCTTTTTCCGATTCTGCGGACGGATAGGAAGCCGCGCTCTACGAGGCGGGCGAGGAGGGTGAGAACGGTGGTAGTTGCCCATTCTCGCTCGGCGGGTAGATTTTGTATTATCTCGGCGGAGGAGGACTCCGCACCTACCTTCCATACGGTTTGCATTATTTCCAGCTCCGCGTCGGGCAGTTTTGTGAGCATGTGACCATCTCCTTTTACATATGTAGAACTTGATTTGATTTTACAATCGTAGAATGTCGCTTGTCAAGCAATTTTTTAAGGCGGCTTGTGTAAGCCGCCTTATCCCGTTTAATCATCATGGTCGGGAGTCATGGAGCCGGAATGCTCGTGCAATAATTCCCATTTTTCATTATTTTTTACAAATACATCGGTGCTTGTGCCGCCGCTTTCTACATGCTCACCTTCCACATATCCGCTGTAATTGTATTGATAGGTGTAAACTCGGCATTTGTCGTCACTGTAAATCAACGTAACATCTGTCGCCCAAAATTTACTTTCTTTGACCGTATCCCAGAAGTTGTCATGGTATGCTTTAATTTGCTCAAAAGTTGCTTTCATTTGCCCCGCGTGGCAAAAAGTAGCGTTTTTGTGCAGCACCTTAGATACATGTGAAAAATCATGGGTGTTGATGGCCTCCATATATTTTTCAAATTCCTCCGTTGCGTATTTCTTCATTTTGCTCTTCCTCTCTTTTGAGTTTTGGATATATAATAAGCGTGTGCAAACAGCCTGTAAATCAGGCACTTTAATGTGCTTTTGTTACCTTGAGGAAACCGGAGGATTGTTATGGACAAAAAACTGCCGTCTTGCCCTGCGCAAATTACGTTGTCATTCATTGACAATAAGTGGAAGATGCTTATCATCGGTGAGATATTGGAAGGTGCGCACCGTTTTAGCGCGTTAAAAAAAGCATTAAACGGTATATCTCAAAAAGTATTAACACAAAATCTCCGCGCTCTGGAAGCAAACGGGCTGATATACCGAGAGGTATTTGCAGAAATCCCCCCTCGCGTAGAATACTCGCTGACAGAACTGGGCTTTAGCCTAAAGCCCGTTATTGACGCTATGATAAAGTGGGGGGATGAGTATAGGGCAGGGCGCGGAACGATTACATGCCCAAACTGCGGAGAAATCACAAAAGACGAAGTCTCGGTATATAATGACAGGTTACGCAAGCCAACTTTTGATATTGCACCGATTGTGCCTGTTTGCAAGCGGTGTGATTGCGACGTGGCGGTCTCTGATATCTGCACCGGCGGGAATATCATCGTTTTAAACGGGACTTGTGGGAGTGGTAAAACCACGATTGCAGGGATTCTTGCGGAAAGGGGTTTTTATGTAATGGATGGTGACTGCGTGAGGCGTGCCGTTAAACATAAGACAGGGCGGGTAAGCGTGGATTTTCAAGACCAAGCCGTTTTTGACGAGGTCGCTTGTGAGCTGGATGTTCTTTCTGCATTTGGGGATAATTTTGTGCTGGCTCATGTTCTTATGCCGGAGGATATGTACAAATACATTGAAATTTTTAAGGCGCGTAATCTAAACTACCGATTTTTTCTCCTAAAGCCCGACTACCAAACCGCCCTAAACCGCAACCAAGCAAGAACATGTCATATTACCCCGGAGGAATGGGTTAAGCATTTCTACGACGCGCTGGACTTCGACGATAGCGTCGAGGTGATAGACAGTACCCATATGACGGCAGAGCAAACGGCGGATTACATTCTAAAAAAATGACTTCCCCCTTGCGTTTTTTTCAATAAAAAAGTATATTAATAACGCAACAATCCAAACGGAAAGGAGAGGCAAGCGCATTATGGATGAAAACAGATTTGGCGGACGCCCGCTCACTAATGACGACGACGATTACAGCTTTGATAACTACAACGAAGAGACCTACGAAAGCTACGATTACGACAGTTTTGACAACTACACAGACAGTGATGGCTACAGCCTTACGCGTGACGACGATGACGACATGCCGTTGACCTCCTCCCGTTATGATACCGCGCCGCTTGTGCGCATGGGCGAAAAACCTCTCGACCGTGACGATTATTCTACGAGAAACCGACCCGCCTCCCGTAGCGAGACTATTAAGCGCGTTGCGGAAGACCAAAGAAGCGGTAATGCGCGTAAACCGGGCGTGACCCAAGTAGACCCCCGCATTGCGGCGATTAGCGGCAACCGCGAACGCCGTGGCGTATCGGGCGATACCGTTAATTTGCGTCGTGCCCGTCCTTCGGGGGGGGCAGGCTCGTCCGGCTCACGCCGCCGTGACCCGGCAGTTCCGCATGGGGAGAGACGTACGCGTTCTTCAAGGC
>WQRQ01000168.1 GCA_009786685.1 Defluviitaleaceae bacterium | reverse complement strand
TACGGGCGGCGATTTGTATGTAAAGTATTCGCAGGAAAAAACAGCAATCCCCCTCCGAAACCTCGGCGGCATGGTGATTACCATAGCCGTGACGGAGTTGCCGGAGGTTACGCGTATACGAGAAGAACACAGGCGGCTCGCCCAAGAGCAATACAATTTTACCATAGAATATGTTTTGGTAGACGGCTCGGAAGATATTTCAGCAGGCGGCCATACTGTTTGGGTGCTGGACCCGTTGCGGTTTGGTGATTATCATGCGCAGGGGTTTTTCGCGCCTATTCCGCCGGAGCATTTTAATGACAGGCTTGGTATACAGTGGCGCAGTTGCGTGCTGGAAATCACAAGCCGTAACGGTTTACCCCACGGCTTTGCCCATGGCGTGGAGATAGCGGGCGGCATTTATTGGAATTTTAGAAAGTTTGAAGAAATGGGGCTTGAGCGGGATTTGTTGTTTTCTATGCAAGCCGAGGGTACTTGGAATTTTATAGATTTTTTATATTTTCTCCGCAGGGTTACTTTTATTCACGATGGACATGGCCGTATATTCCATGCTATGACTGCTTGTTATGTTGATTTATTTCAGAGGATAGTAGCCGCTAACGGTGCGCAGTTTGTGGCGGTAGACCCTATCACGGGTGAATTTGTAAATGCGTCGGATACGATTCTGTTTACCGAATCGGTACGTATTATAGATTCTATGTGGGATTGGGATTTGTCGGATGGTCATACTTATCTTTGGGCGCGTAGCCACAGACCGGGAAATCAAGACGAAGGCGGCTTCCCGCTTTATGTGCGTGCTTTTTATAACGGGGTCTACGCCATGCGTACAGGCGAAAACAGCGCGGCGCGTACAGAAATTTATCCGTATCTCCGTGATGAATGGGGCTTTGCAACATTCCCGAGGGGGACGCATTTTCAAAATCATTACTCATGGGTTAGGTACAATATCTACGCGATACCATATCATTTTTCCAATGACGAAATAAACGACATCATGTTTGCGATAAAGTTGTGGTATCTCCCGTTACAGCAGGAAGGCGAATACGGCTGGCGTGCGGCAGAGTTTGCGACCCAGCGCGACCCACGCTCCGTAACACAAACCATGGCAAGCTTTAGTCGCAACCCCGAAACACAAAGTATGCCCGCGCATTTTTTAATCCCCGGTTTTGAAGATTTTATTTATGATTTTCTTCAGGATTATGTATTCCAAAGAATATGGGCAGGAGCAGGCACCTCGTGGCGCAACCCGCGTACTCTTTACGAAATAACAACATACTTTCAAACATATCTAAATGCATTTTTAAACGATGGAGGCCGACAATGATACTTTTCCTATCCGAAGGCAGAATAAACATTTTGCAAGAAAGCACCACCCGCGCCCTGGAATGCGAAATCGCAGAAAAATACAAGGAGCGCACTCGCGAACTTCGCCGCAAAAACGAATGGAAAAACAGCGGCAGCGGCGCGACATTTATGGGAAGCAGCATGTTTACGGGCGTGTTTATGGGCAATCCCGACATGGATATGAAGCTGCCCATAACGGGTGTTTCGCGCCATGGGGAGCGGCTTATTTACGCGCTTAATACCGAGAGCAGCGGTGGCATGTATTTCACAAGCCCCGATACAGACGAGCAGGATACACATGTTTATGTAAACGCAGTTGCGCGGTTTTTTGAGCTTGATGTAAATGACGCGGGAATTGTTGCCGTTTCTTGCTCCGACGGAAATTATTTCGAGCGGCATATTTCTTTATTTGATATCGAAAAAAATAATTTCCATAACCTCACAGACGGCGAATGCTCGGACTGTAACCCACACTGGTCGCGCAAGGATAAGAATGTTTTGCTATACGACAGCGCGGGCATTGGGCGCGACGGGCATGGAAATTTTGCAGCCTTTGGCCCGCGGAGTATCTATCGACTAAATACAAAAACAGGCGACCTCGACGAGATTTTATCGGGCGAAAAATTCGAGTACACAAACCCCTTCGAGGACGCGGATGGTAGCTTATATTTCATCCGTCGCATGTACAAGCCTGTGGGTGAAACGATGTCGCTAAAAGATATCATACTCGCGCCGTTTAGGGTATTGCGGGCAATTGGCAGTTGGTTTAACTTTTTCTCAATAAGATACACGGGCGAGCCGCTAAACACGGCAGGTGCAAACCCCGCAAAAACGGCACAAAAATCGCAGCAACAAATCTTCATAGACGGCAACCTAATAGAATCCGAAAAAAACATGCGCCTAAACGCGGCGGCAGGGGACAAATACGCAGGCTACGCCCCACGTCACTGGGAACTAGTAGTAAAATCCCCCGACGGCCAAGAAAAAATCCTACAAAAATCCGTAATGGGATACTGCATAACCGACGGCGACGTAGTATACTCAAACGGCAAATACATCATAACAAAAAACGGGGCAACAAAAGTCCATTTAGCCTCAAAACTAAAAACCCCGTAAATGAACGGGGTCAAGGGGACGCGTCCCCTTGTGGGGTCTTGGGGCAAAGCCCCAAGGTCTTAAAAAAAAGGAGCGATTATCATGGAAAAAAATCTACTAGGCACAAACTTGGTCGTGCAAGTGGGGATTCTCGTACACGACATCGAAAAAACAGGAGCGGCGTACGCAGCGGTACTCGGCATGGAAAAGCCAAGCTGGAGCTGGACAGGCACACGCGAAGAAGCAGAAACAGAATACCACGGCAAGCCATCGGAGGCGCGTGCAAAGCTGATGTTTTTCTCAGTGGGCGGCAATATGACAATCGAGTTAATCGAGCCGGACGAACACCCATCCACATGGCGCGACGACTTAAACAAGAACGGCGAAGGCGTACATCACCTAGCATTTAACATCCGAGGCATGAAGGAAACCGTCGCACGCCTGGAGGCCAACGGAATGCCCCTAATCCAAAAGGGCGAGTATCCCGGCGGACGGTATGCGTATATTGATTCCAACGCGCAGCTAAAAACGCTGGTTGAGCTTTTGGAAAATGACTAAGGAGAAAACGCGGTATATATGTGCGCAATGTGCGCATGAGCAGGCCAAATGGCTTGGCCGCTGTCCATCCTGCGGGCAGTATAACACCTTGGATGAAGTCGTGATAAAACCGACATTACCCGGAGGCGCGGGCGCGGCAGCCGCTTCGTCTGCTAAAAGCAAAAAAGGAAATAAAAGGAATGTTGGGCTAACGTCGGACGTGGATGTTTTTGAAAAAACCGCTCCGTCCCGCTCCACCACCGGCTTGGCGGGGATTTCAGGTGCGCGGCTTTTGCGTGATATTTCTGTGGAGGCCGATGGTGCTATCCGTACGGCTACGGGAATTAGCGAGCTGGACAGGGTGCTTGGCGGCGGAATCGTAGCGGGCAGTATGCTTTTGCTCGGCGGCGACCCGGGGATAGGCAAATCCACGCTCTTATTGCAGATTTGCAAGACGATGGCAAGCGATGATTATAGAGTGTTGTATGTATCAGGGGAAGAGAGCGTCGCGCAAATTAAAATGAGAGCGCAACGCCTGCAAGTAGCGGCGGAGGGCTGTTATTTGCTTGCAGAAACGGACATTTTTGCAATCCGCGACGCGGTTAACGAGATTAAACCCGCGTTGCTGCTGATTGATTCCATCCAAACAATGCGATTTTCCGAGCTTACTTCTCTGCCGGGCAGCGTTACGCAGGTGCGCGAGTGCGCGGCTTTTTTCACATATCTCGCAAAGGATAACCGCTCGCACGGTATGTCAGTGATTCTCGTAGGCCACGTAACCAAAGAAGGCTCGTTCGCAGGGCCACGCGTACTGGAGCATATGGTGGACACGGTGCTGTACTTCGAAGGCGACGACAAGGACGCGTGCCGCCTAATTCGAGCGGTAAAAAACCGCTTTGGCTCCACGCACGAAATCGGAGTTTTCGAGATGGGCGAGCAAGGCCTAACGGCCATCGAAGACCCGTCGGCATACATGCTAAACGGTCGCCCCGTAGGCACGGCAGGCTCGGTGGTAACATGCAGTATCGAAGGCACACGCCCGCTGCTCACCGAGGTACAAGCCCTTGTAGCGTACACAAACTTTGGCACACCGCGTCGCACATCCACGGGTATGGACTATAACCGAATGGTAATGCTGATGGCGGTACTGGAAAAACGCTGCGGCTACAAGCTGCAAAACTTTGACGCATACGTAAACATAGCAGGCGGCCTACGCGTAAACGAAACCGCCGCAGACGCAGGCGTAATCGCCGCCCTAGCCTCCTGCTACAAAGAAAAACCAATAGACCACCGAATCCTTGTAATGGGCGAAGTAGGCCTAGCAGGCGAACTCCGAGCCATCTCCCAAACAGAACGCCGCATAGCAGAAGCCGCCCGCCACGGCTTCCGTGGCTGCATAATCCCCACAGC
>WQRQ01000167.1 GCA_009786685.1 Defluviitaleaceae bacterium | reverse complement strand
GTGCGCGATCAAATTGCGGCGCTTTTGTCCCTTGAACTACAAAACCAACACGAACTTGCAAAAAACGCTGGCGTACCCGATGCCGACGATTATGATATAGAAATTTACGTTGAGAACTCCCGACCCTATGATACAACCGACGATGACGAGGCTGTCTCGCTTGTAAACATTGTATGCCAAGAGGTGACCGTACCGCATTCCAACCCACGCATGGGCAACCAAAAATCACAAGCCATTTTTGACATTTATTGCATCGCCGACGGAAGCACTTTTGGCGATTTCCGTGACGACCAGAGCGCAACTTTTCGTTCATGGAAAATAATGCGTCTTGTTAGACGCATTATTATGTCCGAGCAGTATGTCTACCTCGGCATGAGGCGAATTGTTACCTCGCGGACGTTCACGAAAATGGAATCCGGGACGCCGAACCCCGGCGCACAAGGGGCGAGGTTTTTCTCTGTAATAAAAGCATCGCTAGAGGTGCAATTTGTCGAGGGCTTTATAGGCGGCCCGTCCGTTCCTTTTGACGGGTACGACTTCGAGGTTATACCAGAGGACGGACAAGTTATCGCAGAATTTAGTATTACCGACCGGGTGACCGGAGTAGCAAATAACAATCCAGCAGAGGAGGAGTAATATGTCTTTACCAGCATCNGCAATATCCCGCGTCACTGGCGTGAACGTGGAATACCGAAACTTTAACAAAGGCGCGGCGGGTTTTTTACCGCAGCGNCTGGCGGTTATCGGCGTCGGAAACGATGACGCTGTATACGATACCAAGAAGCACATGGCAACCGGATCGGCAAACGCAATCGCTGAACGCTATGGCTTTGGATCGCCGCTGCACCTGGCAGCCCGTCAGCTTTTTCCAATTAGCGGAGGCGGCGCGAACTTTCCGGTCACCTTTTATCCGCTTAAAAGAGTGCAAGGCAGTCTCGCTGCGCGAGGCGCCATTTCGTGCGAAGGCACACCGACCGCCACAGGCAGCGGCGTTATCAGTATAGGCGGCATCGATGTCGAGTTTGCAATCATCGAAGGGCAAGAACCCGAAGCGATACTCGAAGCAATGGCGGAACGTATCGCTTCACGGCTGGAAATGCCTGTTACTCCCGGCCACGCTTCCGGCAATGACGAATTGCCGCTGACAGCAAAGTGGAGCGGCGGCAGCGGTAACGATATAACAATCGAAATCGAAGCAAACGCGCCCGGTATTACTTTTGAGATCACAAACATGGCAGGCGGAGCGGTCGACCCGGAGGTAGACCCCGCGTTCGCACTTATCGGCCCGGTATGGGAAACTTTTATACTTTCCTGTTTTTCGTATAATAGCAACTCCCGCCTTAACGCCTTTCAAGAATTCGGTGAAGGGCGCTGGGATCAGATGGAGAAAAAAGGCTGCCTGGTCGCTCACGGCTGCACCGACGACTTTGAGACCCGCACGGCTGTGACGCATTTGCGTAAACACGATTATATCAATTTTTTAATTACTGGCGTCGGCAGCCCGGAAATCCCGTTTGTCATTGCCGCCCGCGCTCTCGTGAATATCCTCAACACGGCAAACAGCAACCCGCCGCATAACAACTATGGCTTGTTGACAGGGCTTAAAGCTGGCCCCGATGAGGCGCAAGAGGCGTACACTGTGCGCAACAACTCGGTAAGCCGCGGAAGCAGCACAAGCATAAAAAGCGGCAGCCTCATTGAGTTAAATGACACTGTAACCATGTGGCACCCCGACGATGAGGGGTTTATCAAGTCCCGTCGACAAGTGGTAAACATAATTAAACTCATGAACATTGTGTTCAATGTCCGTATGATCATGGAGTCCTCGGCAGTCAAAGGCGCTCCCCTCGTGCCGGACATACAGCCAACGCGCAACCCGCGAGCCATACAGCCAAAAACCATCCGCACGGCAATGATGAACCTCGCCGACAGCTTGGCGAGCCACGCTATTTTGGCGACCTCTGATTTTACCAAAGAAAACCTTGTGGTAACCATAAGCAGCATGAACCCCGACCGTCTGGACTTAAAGTTTCCCTGCAAACTTTCCGGCAATGTTGAGGTATCCAGTAACGAAATCTTTTTCGGCTTCTATCTTGGGGCCGCTTAAACTAAGGAGGAGCGATTATGGCAAAAGGGCCAGCAGAATCTATCACAATCGCCGGACGGCGGTTTGCATGTAACGCGGACGACAATGTAACAATCCAGCTTCCGGGCTTTACCAACGAAACAATGATGCACGGCGATGGCGGAGCGCACATATCAAAAAGCCGCAAGCCGGGAAACATAAGCAGCCTTAANGTTTANATTGACACGGANCGTGACGANCTTGAATACCTGCAAGGAATAGCCGATAGGCTCGACTATGTTGATATTTCGCTCACGCTTTGCGACGGCACTGTATACTCCGGCAGTATGCAGTTAATCGGCGANTCNACCGCNGAGGGAACGAAAGAAGGCTGGGCTCCCGTGGAGCTTGAAGGCCCAAGCCTCGAAAAACAATAAAAGGTATAACATGAGCAGGGTCGCCAGATACGCTTTGGATAATCCGAATGCTATAAAAGAATTGCATAAAGACATTCGCAGACACATAAAGCAAGCCGCCACAAAAACTGTAAATGCCGTCGCGTTCCAAGCGAGAGCAGATTTAAGAACCTATGTGCTTGAAAACTTTAGTAATCCAAATGGGCTTGTAACGCCAAGCTCGCTTTTTGTTAAAAAGGTGCCTTTTGGAAAAACCGAAAACCTGAATGATATTCAGGCGAGCGTTGGGTTTTCTGAAAAAGTTGATTTTATGCGAAGGCAGGATGAAGGCGGCTGGCGCACACGCCACGACCCGTCAAGAAGGATGAGTATAAAAACAGACGCGGCAGAAAGGGATGGACTTCCTACGCGCGGCAGTAACAAAAGCGGCAAGGTGAGAATAAAAGGCAAAAAAGTAAGCACAGTACGTATAAAGAACGGAAAGTCGAAAAGCCGCAGGGCGAACAGAGTGGCAAGAGCTGCAATGGCTTATCAAACAGGCTTGCCTATGTTTATGGGGGAAAACAAAAGCTTGTTTCGCATAACAAGTTTTACAAGAATCGATGACGGGGTGCATTTTGGCGCGGAACTTATGGTAAACCGCAAGTTTACAAGAACATTCACACCCGCCAGAAATTTCTTTTTACCAGTATGCCAAAACGCCGCAAAAAACATTCAGGATTTGTTCAGCGAGAATATGGATAAATTCTGACATCCTGCCGCTTGCAAATTTGGGGAGTTTTACCAAGTTGTTCTTAATACGCCTTGCTATTCCGGCTTATTTTGCGTTACTATCACTTGGTGCAGCAAGGCGAATTACTTAATTTCATATTTGAAGCCCTCAAAAACAGGAAAGCGCCGCATAAGTGGGTTAGCATGGGAGCTATAGGGGACAAAGCGCAAGAAAGAATTAAGCAAAAATGCGGAGCTATAGTCTCAGAAATCCACATAGACAATTCCGGTATTATCCACGCAGTCTCTCAAACGCATCACAACCTTTCTCCAGAAGACCTACTTCTCGCTGTTGACGTTATCAATACAGCAAGCGACATTAGCCTTTCAGACAAAAAACATCTTTCCAATGAAGTTTTGATTTTCAAACATGACATTGACGGCGAAATAACATTTTTAACGGAGGTTCACTCGAAGAATAGGTATCTTTTGGTATTTAACGCATGGCGGAAAAAAAAGGCTCGGAGATACCCCGATGCTACCCTAAAGTCCCCCGGGGCTTACGCCCAAAACGATTCTCCGTCTGCCGTTGATTAAAATCATAAATCAGGCTATTTCTTTTGTCAAGTATTTATTTTCCTTTCGGCTTATCCTCAACTACTTCGAAAATATCATTTGGTTGGCATTCTAGGGCTTTACAGAGCCGCTCAATGACATCTAGACCGACTGATTCACCTTTTGCGAACTTTGCAATGGTTGTTGCCGACAAATCAGCCAATTTTTTAAGATCTGTTTTCTTTAGCCCCTTTCGTATGAGGGTGTAAAATAACGGCTTGTATGATATAGGCATTTTTTCCTTCCTTAACTATAATATGTTGTATTTCGGATAAAAAGTCAAGAATTTTTATAAAATATCCGCATATGCAGACAAAAACTCTTGACAAATCCGTATGCTACGACTTATTATCTGAATATACGGATTTTACGAGGAGATAGAAACATGGGAACGATAATCAATTTTTGGGAAGCGAAACAATTGGCAACGCACAGCCACTTCTCACAGCGAGAAGCCATTAAAACGGCAGTCGGTCAAGGATCGTACTCTAGTCGCGAAAAGACGTTATACATTTCTGCGCTGCCTTGGGAAACGATACCGGACATATACGAGGACTTGCGCCCTTACTTGCAGCGCGACGGTCTTATCCTTCACTCTTGGTCACAG
>WQRQ01000166.1 GCA_009786685.1 Defluviitaleaceae bacterium | reverse complement strand
GGCCTCGCGTATGCGTGTTTCTTCTAATAAATACGGCTCGAAAACGGCGATGATGTCGCCTCGCTCGATATTTTGTCCCACGCCAAGCGGTATGTCGGAAATCCGCAACCCCGCAGGGGCGGTAACTTCGATGTAATCCGTAGAATGCACCGTCGCGCCGCCGCTGATTGCGTCGATAATCTCGCTGCGCACGGGCGTCGCCAAAACCACGCGGGCGAGTGTCGCGCCGCTTGTGCCACGTGCAATTAGTGTAAGCGCGAGCAAAATTGCCAAAAATTTTAAAATATATCCCGCATATTTTCGCTGTGTCATTTTTTACTCCTTCACCCCGGCGGCCTGTATGCCAAGCTCCAAATATTTTTGTCCAAACAAGAAAAATAAAACGGCGGGCAGCAGCATAAGCAACGACGCAACCATGGCAAGCCCAAGCTCTTCCGCCACAATCTGCGGCAGAAACAACGACAGCGGCCAAGTAGCAGGGTCGCTCAAAAACGTCATAGGCTGCTCAATCGCGCCCCAAACCTCCAAAAATCCAAGCACAAGAGCGGCCAAAATGCTCGGCGTCCCCAGCGGCAGACCAACGCTCCAAAAAGTACGCAAAGCCCCCGCGCCGTCTATAGATGCTGCCTCCAGCAAAGCCCTCGGCACGGCGTCAAACCCCTTGAGCATAATAAACACAGGGAATGCCGAAAACGCAAAGGGCAAAATCACTGCAAACACGCTGTCCATCAACCCAAGGCGGTCGATAACCAAAAAGTTAGGAACCATAGTCACCTGAAAAGGCATAAGCATAAGTGCGATATAAACCGTGGTAAGCACCCTGCGCCCACGAAAGCGGAATCGGCTCAAAGCCCAAGCCGCAGGCGCACCCACCACTAACTGCCCCAAAACCGACGGAATCACCAGCCGAAAGGTATTCCAAAACATAACAAAAAACTGCGGCGTATCCAGCAAAAGCTCCACCAGCGGCTGCAAGGTAGGCCAAGTGGGGAGCAGCGGCCAAACTGCCCGCCCAACATCGTCGGAGAGTGCGGGGCCGATAGTGGCATTTAGCTCTTCCAGCGACATGAGGCTACCCATCACCATAAACCAGATAACCCACCATACCAAAAGCGCGAGTGCAACCAGCGGTATAAAATAAAGAAAATTAATCTTTTTCGTCATCCAAAAATCTCCGCATTAATAAGATAATCACCAGCAGCACAGCCGCCATCATGGTAGCCGCCGCACTAAGCCTGCTGATGTCCAAATTCTGAAACCAGTTATTAAACAAATGCTGCAAAAGATACATAGAATCATGGGGATATGCCCCCGCAACCAGATAAGCTTCTCTAAAAACCCTAAAGCTGTACAGCAGAGACAAAATCGAAACAATTCCAAATGTAGGCAGCAAGCAAGGCAGAGTAATATACCTAAAACTCTGCAACTTGCTTGCGCCGTCCACATTTGCGGCTTCGTACAATGTGTCGGAGATACTGTCCAGCCCCGCCAGCCACAAAATCATATTGTAGCCGGTATTCTTCCAGAGGTAGGTAAAAATCAGCACCCAAAAAGCCGCGTCCGACCGCATAAAGTTGATTGGCGCAAGGCCAACGCCTTCCAATACGGTATTAGCCAGCCCGCTCTCGTTAAACACCACATGCCAAAGCAGTACGATACTCGCAACAGGCACTGCCATAGGCAGCAAAAACGTGGTTTTAAACGTTCGACCAAATGGCCCAAATTTTTTAATCCCCCGCACAAGCAAGGCCGTGCCAAGGCTAATCACCACAAGCAGCGGGATACAAATGGCAACAAACCGCGCCGTATTGGCCGCCGCCAGGCGGAAAGCCGCATTGTTTACCACAGAAATGTAGCTTTCCCACCCGATAAAATTTACGCCGCGTACGTCGTAAAAGCTTCGGCGCACGGTGTCCAAAAACGGTATAAGAAAAAATATTGCGATTCCCAAAAAGCTCGGGGCTAAAAATGCGGCAGCCGAAAAGCCTTCCTTGCTACGAACGCTCCGCCAGATAATTTCTAATGTTTTGTTCAATTTCCTGTACAGCCCCTTCTATGTCTACCCTGCCTTGTGCCAGGCGTTCTACTGTTGTCCATATCATTTCGCGTAGGGTTGCTTCGGGCAGGGCAGGGGTTTGCAGTTGGGCGATGATTTCGTCCATGTTAATTTCGAAGGGAGCCATATCAAATCCAGATAATCCAAATTCTGCAATCTGCTCGTTTATTTGCGCTATTTGCCACTCCATCGCGTCGCGGATTACAGGGAAGCCCATGCCGTGGTTTACACGCTGTACTTCTTGCGAAAGCATTGTGTTTACAAACTCAATTGAGAAATCAACCACAGGGGTATCCGCGTAAACCCCCACTATTGTAGAAGGCGTCCAAGCCCCCTGCACAAGCCCCGGGAAAAGCGCGATATCCATAAAGATGTTGTCGCGGTTGCGATTCATAAAGCTGTACAGCATACTAATGTTGCCCGCTTCGAAAGCCCCTATATTCGTGTTTTGCATGAGGAACTGCATAACAGAACCGCCTATTATATTTGCACGCCCTACGCCGCCGCCGCTTACCATCATCACGCCGCCGCTCATCATAGCTTCGTTTTGTGCAAGCTCAAATTTATCGTTTATCGCCTCTATCGCGGCCAAAAACTCTCGCAGTATGTCGCTGTCCAGCCTATTGTCGGTGATAAATGCCGCCGCGCCGGTTTGCCACATTATTTCGAATAGCTCGGGTAGGTCGTTAAAGGCTATTTTTGCGCGTTCATCTTCGGGAGTGCCGCCGAGCCATCTGTTTTCGTCTATTTCCGGTAGAGGGTTGCTTTCTAATATGCCTTGCACCAAGGCCGAAAGGGTAGGAGCTTGGTTTAGATGTTGCCCTTCGCCTATCAGCATTGGAATGGTAAACTGCATGGGGATTACATACATTTGCCCGTTGTCTGTAAAGGGGGCAAGAATATTTTGGTACATATCGCCTGTGCTAACGCGCTCGGAAAGGTCGAGCAGCATTCCGCGCCCTGCGTAGCTGTCTATCGGCGTGCCGTCGAGGATTAGAATATCCGGGCCGCGTCCGCTAAGCAGCCGCGTGTTAAGCGTGCGTATTGCGTCTGCGGCAGAAATCGCGGTATCGCCGTATAATGCGATTTCGTAGGTGATGTCCGCATTTGGGTTGTTTCGCCAAATCTCCGTAATGGCGGCGCGTACGGTTGGGTTATCTTCCAGCGACCATATCGTGATGGTTTGAGAAGGGTCTACAAAAGCTTCCGCGTCCCATACATATTTGAAAATTTGGCTCACCATCATCATGTTTTCGAATTGCGTTACATTTACGATAAAGCCGTCCTCGATTGGCGTAATGGACGAAGTCATACCGACGGGCGCACCAAAGGCAAACGCCGTACCGTGCAGTAAAATATCAACATCGCCGTTTATACCGTGGCGTACGAGGTTGTGATTTTCTATCGTGTAAATGTCGCCGTCGGCATTCGCGCCCATGGGCGTCATCGTAAGAAATTCCTCATAAGAAATAAGCTGAAGCTGTTGCCCTGTTGCAATATCGTAAATTGCGGTTGTTGTACCGGGGAAGCTAAGCATTCCGCCGCCGCCTACGTTGCCGCCTACGCGTACTGTGCCGGTGCGGATGCCGCCACCGTTTTCGTCATCTTCGTTTTCCTCGTCGTCGTACTCGTCCTCTTCAAACATTTGAAAATCCTCATTCTCACGCATAAATCTTGCAAACCAGTCTATGCTGTAAGTGAGCATTACTCGCTCGTTGTCTAACACCTCTATTAATTGAAGCGTAAACTCGTCGCCGTCGGCTATGCCTCTGTCGATTCCTGCTATGGGGATGTGCTGGGTTGTGCCGTCTTGCTCCACCGCTGTCATGCCTTCGCCCTGCAAATACACAAGCAATCTGCCGTCGGGTAAAATCCCCGCGTTATTCACATCCGAGAAAAGGTCTGTGCCGTAGCCTACGCCTTGGGACTGTACCCATGTTTCGCCCATGTCCGTGCTTTCGAAACGCGTGCGCAATCCTTCATCAAAAACGACTAAAGTGCCGTCTTGTGCCACAAGGCTTATGAGACGGTCTTGGATTGGTGGGGTTATTTCTATCTCCACATGTCGGCCTGTGGCTAATGGCGTGGCATGTGCGCCACCGCCTACGCTGCGGCTGTTTCCGCCGTCTCCGTTTTCTCCGCCATTTCCGCCGCAAGCGGCAAAAACTACAAGTACAATTGCAATAAGTAAAGCTTTCATTTCTTAATTCCTCCTTTGTTATTTGTGGATACTATACAAATCAAAACGAGACAAAATCAGCGATAAATTGTAACAAAATTGAGGCAAGCAAAAATCTCATTCCTTAGCGTGGTATAATACGGGTAATCATTTGCCGTGCAAAGCACGGCTCCACAGCGTAGCGAGGAAGCGTAACCGGGCTTTGCCCGATGGAGCGGCGGGGGTTTAGGGG
>WQRQ01000165.1 GCA_009786685.1 Defluviitaleaceae bacterium | reverse complement strand
ATTAAATGAGAAACGGTCTCGGCAGAGCAAAAAATCGCGAACGCCTCACCGCGTTTTTTGCGATAGGCGAGACCGATTTCGAATTAATCCGCTATAAAGCGGATTAATTCGCCATGGAGGATAGATAAGCCATGAAAAATAAAAGCATTGGGTTAAAAATATCTTTGATTGTAAGCGCGATGATTGTCGCTATTATTTCTCTTGTGGTTATCATCACATATACGATGACCGGTTTACTTGTTTCGGAGCTTAGCGGCGAGGTGGCCAGGACTGCAAACCATTCTTTTTCGCAGGCATTGCAATCGTATCAGGATGATGCTTTCGAACGCGCACGCATGATTACCGCTTTGCCCGATATGACTAATGCCATACTGGAAAACGATATGCCGCGACTTAGGCGGTTTTTGCTCCTGCACGGCGGCAGCGTGGATTTAATGACGGTGGTTAATGCAGACGGAGATGTTATTTTTAGAATGCACTCCGACACAATCGGGGACAATCTTTTGGAATTAAGAAGCATTTCATATGCCGTAAGGGGAGTCGGCATGGGAATGATAGAAAGATACGCCGGCAGCCTTATCATCTCGGGAACCGCACCTATTCGTAACGACGGCGGCATTGTAATAGGCACGGTAATGCTTAGCTACGACCTTTCCCGACCCGAACGCCTCGACAGAATAGGCTACGAAAGCAACTCCGAGGTAACAGTTTTTTACGGCAACCTGCAAATTAATTCTACCTTAAAGGACGCGTACGGCAACAGGGTAGTCGGTACAATGTTTTATGACGAGGATGTAACATACGCCGTTTTGCGACGGGGAGACAGATATACTAAGTTTTTAACAAAGCATGACGGCGGCTACTATGTACATTTTTCGCCGCTGGTTGTAAACGGCGAGGTTATCGGAATGCTGTCATCTGCCGTAAACGTAGACGCCGTCTTTGGTCGCAGGCAGACTATGGTAACATTGTTAATCATTGTGGTGGCATTGCTGGGCATGATTAGCGTAGCCAGTGTTGCCTTTATGAGCCGCCATATGATTAGCCGCCCGATTTACGAAGCCGAAAGCGCGTCCAAGGCAAAGAGCGAATTTTTATCCAAGATGAGCCACGAAATACGCACCCCCATGAACGCCATCATGGGCATGGCAGAGGTTATTCTGCGCGAAAAGCTTTCCGACTCCGCACGCGAATACGCCGTAACCATAAAACACGCAGGTAGCCATCTGCTTTCCATTATCAATGACGTACTGGATTTTTCCAAAATAGAAAGCGGCAAAATGGAAATTATCAGCGAAAGATATTCCCTCCATTCCACCATGGACGATATCCTAAGCCTGATTAAAACACGCATTATTAGTCCCGATATAACCTTTACAACAAACATAGACCCGGGTATCCCCGACAATCTTTTTGGGGATGTGGTAAAGGTGCGACAGATATTTATAAATGTGCTTAACAACGCGGCAAAATACACTCACAGCGGCCGTATTACCATGGAGCTTACATGGAGCAACTATGCAGAAGGTCACATTATGCTCACCGCCAAAATAAAGGACACCGGCATAGGCATAAAACAGGAAGACCTGGAGCATCTGTTTGAAGGATTTTTTACAGTGAATGCAGGACGCCATCGCGATGTAGAAGGCACAGGGCTTGGGCTTACCATTACAAAAAATCTTTTGGAGCTTATGGACGGCAGCATAGAAGTCGCCAGCGAATTCGGCAAGGGCAGCGAGTTTATGATACGCCTTCCGCAAAAGCTGTACCAAGGCACAGACGAAGACTGTGACCAACCCATCCTGCTTTTTACCGCGCCTATGGCAAATATCCTGATTGTTGACGACATAGAGATTAATTTGATGGTATGCGAGGAGCTTTTGAAGCAATACAAGGTGAAGGTGCATACTTGCCCAAGCGGAGAAGACGCTGTGGAAGCGGTTAAAAACCATGACTACGACCTTGTGCTGATG
The DNA here is from genome assembly GCA_009786685.1 of Defluviitaleaceae bacterium. Taxonomy (GTDB): domain Bacteria; phylum Bacillota; class Clostridia; order Lachnospirales; family WQUN01; genus WQVC01. The sequence goes on along the minus strand of WQRQ01000165.1, from coordinate 2,522 downwards.
GATTACATGATGCCAAAAATGGACGGCATAGAAGCCACAAAAATCATACGAAGCCTAGAAAACCGCACAAGCCTGCCCATCATCGCCCTTACCGCAAACGCCATAGTAGGCTCAAAGGAAATGTTTTTGGAAAACGGGTTTAATGATTTTTTAACAAAGCCCATTGAAGTCCCCGGTTTGCACAACATTTTGAAAAAATGGATACCGGAGGATAAGCAGCATAAAACGGAGTAAGCGGGAGATGATTGACGAATGTGTGTTCGCGTGATATTATTGACAAAATAATACACGTGAGGAGTTATACAAATGGACAACCTTCCCAAAATCGACCCCGAGTTTAAAAGCCTAATCCCACCCCTATCCCCGGACGAGCGTGAACAACTGGAGCAGAACATACTATCGCATGGCTGCCACAACGCACTCGTTTTGTGGAGAGGCATAATTATCGACGGACACAACCGCTTCGAAATATGCGCAAAACACTTTATCGAATTTGAAATTACAGAAATAGACCTGCCCAACCGCGAAAGCGTAAAGCTGTGGATTCTTAACGAGCAGCTTGGCCGCCGAAACCTAAACGACGCCACTCGCATAGAAATCGCATTGGCAAAATCGGAGATGATACGCGAGCTTGCAAAGCAAAAACAAATCCTCGGCGGGCGAGTAAAATCAAGGGCTGACAAGCTTCCGCCCAAAACATCAAATGGCATGGAAACACGCGATGTTTTAGCCGCCGAAGCAGATGTCAGCCATGGTACACTGCAAAACTATCAACAAATAAAAAAGGAATCCCCCGAGCTGTACAAAAGAGTAAAAGCGGGCGAGCTAAAGATAGGCACAGCGTTTAAAATGCTGGAGAGCCAAGCCGCCAAGCACCTGCCGCAGCAAAGCGAAGAAGACCTCGCAGAAATCCACGCCCGCCTAAATGCCCTAAAGCCATTGCTAAACAAGCTTTCGATAAAGCTGGAAAGGATAAAGACATGTTAAAAACAGACCCGGAATTAAAAGACCTGATACCGCCGCTTTCTGATGAGGAATTTGCGCAATTGGAGCAAAATATCCGTACGCAGGGCTGTCGCGACGCCATAGTCACATGGCGCGGCTTGATAGTGGACGGGCATAATCGCCATGCAATCTGTACAAAGCACGACATCCCGTATAAATCGGAAAAAATAAGCCTTCCAAATCGCAAGGCCGTAATCCTGTGGATACTAAAGAATCAGCTTGGTCGACGCAACCTTTCCGACGCTACCCGCATAGAGCTTGCCATGCAAAAAGCTGCCATCGACGACGATTCCGCTTCTAACATAAGAAAAGCCATAGCCCGCGACGCAAGCGTTTGCGAAGCAACAGTGCAAAAATACATGCAGCTAAAAAAAGCCTACCCCGCGCTGCTAAAACGCTTGTACAAGGGCGAATTAAAAATAGGCACAGCCCATACGCTGTACCTTAAAACCAAAACGGTAAAAAAGTTCCCTGCCCCAAAGCCAGAAAATCCCATAGACCTGATAATAAAAAACCTGGAAAAGATACAAAACGAGTACCTTGATTTGCAAAATTTAATGCCAAGCCAAACAAGCGAAAAAAACATAGAGGCCATGCAAAAATGCATTAAGTCGCAGGCGCGATTTTTGGGACAAGCCGTAGAATTATAGCAGCCTGTTGGATTCTTTAAGCTGTAGGGCTTTTAATGCCCTTCGCCGATTATACATCAAAGCCTTATGTAAACGAAATGATTTTTTACGTTGATTTTTCACATGGTATACGTATAATAGTGAGTAGAAAAAAAGAAAAGGGGGTGCGTATGGAAGCCAACATCGCACGTCCAAACCAAAGAGATACGATGTTCCGCAATTTATTCAAAACGCCCTCGCGTTTTATACCGTTGCTGGAAAAATGCAGGGGCGAAAAGGTAAACCTGTCGGAAAACGAAATAACTCCCTTCGACTTGGACACCGATTACGCCACCCGCCCCCGCCGAAACGATATTTCCTTCATGGCTGAGGGCAAAATCATCATCTTGGTAGAGCATCAATCAACAGTAAACCCAAACATGGCATTGCGCCTGTTTCTGTACTACAATGAGTTGTTGCAGCTATGGATAAAGCTAAATAACATAAATTTGTACGGAAAAGAAAAAGTAAAAAACATCCCTCAGCCGGAGTTTTACGTAGTGTATGACGGCAAAGAAAGTCTAAAAGAAGAATACTCCACGTTCCAAACGCGCCACAAAGGCATAAAAATAGATATAAAGGTAAAAATCGTAGACATACACTACGATAGGCTGGATGACACAGCACCCCAAAACGCACTGGCAGGTTACGCCTGCTTCTGGCATGAACACAACGAAGGCATAAAACAAGGCCTTCCCAAACAAGAATCCTTCGAAGCAGCAAGGCAAACATGCATTAAAAAAGGATATCTGTCCGGATATATTGATAGGGAGGAATTCATAATGTTTTACAAAGATTTCTTAAACTACGACAACCAAGTAAAAGCAGAAGTACGAGAAGCGGCTTTGG
>WQRQ01000164.1 GCA_009786685.1 Defluviitaleaceae bacterium | reverse complement strand
ATTCCCTATGCGGCAGTATATTCTTGCGCGTTACCCCGATATTGTTATGGCTCGACCGGATATTTTTCACATTCAGAGCGTCATAATCGACGGGCTGGAGGGTGGATTTATTTCCCCGGCAAAGTTTTTGCTCACACTCATAGGCACAGGCCAAATCACCGACCCCAACGGAACATACGCCGAGCGACTGCAAGCACACACAGGCTCACGCGCCGTCAATATCGCACGCGACGTACTCATATCCAAAATCGAAAAACGCGAGCTTACGCCACACATGATTGGTCTGGACCCTGCCACGGGTTCCGCCGTGGTAACATGCATTCACACGGGTGATGTGCTGGCGGCGGTATCATACCCCTCATTCGACAATAACCGCCTTGTTAACGACTTCGATAACGACTACTTCCGCCACATTAACTCACTCGACCCCACCCACCCCATGATTAACCGCCCCTTTATGGAAGCAATCGCTCCCGGCTCTACATTTAAAATGTTCACGGCCGTAGCCGCCCTCGAAGAAGGAGCGATAGGCCCTACCACACGTATTTTTGACGGTGTCCGACACACAGCGTCGGGCATTCCTTCCGTAAATTGTTGGCACAGCGGCGGCCACGGAAGCATCCCCGTATGCACAGCCATTGCCGTAAGCTGCAACTTCTTTTTTGCAGAATGCGCCTTCCGTCTCGGCAACTCACGCCACCCGTCCCGAAACACAATGGATGGCATAACAACCCTAAACCGCTACATGGAATTCTTTGGCCTAAACGACCCCACAGGCGTAGAAATCGGAGAAGTCCATCAGCAATTTGTAAACCAAGGCTACACAGGCAACACAATGGCCTCGCCCGAGTTCAAAATTCATCGCGGCCGCATTTTCAACCCTAACGCTTCCCTACACGACCTGCGCTGGCGCGACGGCGATACCGCACAGGTATCCATCGGCCAAGGCTACAACGCATACACGCCCGCCCAAATGGCACGCGGAATGGCCATCATAGCAAATCGCGGCACAAACTACCCCCTACGCCTCGTCCATCAAATAGAAAACTACGCAGGGCTCACCATCCTAAACAACACCCCAACCCCCACAGAATCCGACATCACAGTCTCCGACGCCACATGGGACGTAGTACACCGAGGCATGGTACTCGTTACCGAGCCGGGCGTAGGCGGCACAGGAATAGGCGTATTCCGTAACTTCCCCATCCGCGTAGCGGGCAAAACAGGAACTGCCGAGCAAATCCCAACCCGCTTTTCGCACACAGCCTTCGGCGCGTTCGCACCCTACGAAAACCCGCAAATCGCAATCTACGTAAACGTACCCTTCAGCGCGACCCGCGCCCGTTCACAGTCCGCCGCCCACGTATCCCGCGACATCATCGGCGCGGCATTGGGAATAAACGCACAACCGGAAAGACCGCAACCTTTGAACACTTTGCGTTATTAACAATAAAACCGTGGGGCTTTGCCCCACACCCCACAAGCCTTTAAAAAGGCTTGACCCAAATTTTGACGTTTCCAAGGGGGACACCAGAGCATGGCAATTAAGCAAATCGTTACGTTGAAGGGGCAGAAGGACGGAATTGGTATAATTCTGGACGCGGACGCACCTTTTAGTGAAATTCAGGAGAGCCTGCGAAAGAAGGTTAGGCAGGGCAAGCAGTTTTTTGACGGGGCGGATACTAAGGTCTCGTTTAAGGGGCGAGAGCTTGACGACCTTAATGAGAAGATTCTCATTGATATTATTACGGAGGAGACAAGCCTTGATATTACGTTTGTGCAAGGCACTGACTACATCCCGCCTGCGTCGTCAAAGCCCACTAAGGAAGCGTCGGTGATGGGTGACGAGCCGCCGCCTGTGTCTGCACCTACGCCTGCGCCGGATACGTCTACGCCGTCCAAGACTGTGCGTAAGGAGAGTTTGACGGCGTATTATCAAACGGGGTTACGCTCGGGGCAGCGGATAAAATATGCAGGCTCGGTTGTCATCATGGGCGACGCAAACCCGGGCAGCGAGATAATTGCCGACGGAAACGTCGTAGTGCTGGGCACATTAAAAGGAATGGCACACGCGGGGGCGGGTGGCGACGACACCTGTTTTGTATCCGCGTTGGTATTGCAGCCCACACAGCTACGCATAGCAGACACGATAAGCTACGTCCCCGATACCGCAAAAAATGCGCGGCCTTCGGCGGCTTATGCATATATTAAGGACGGACAAGTAATGATACGGCCATTGTAAAATGTTTTTTTGACCAAAAGCTTTCGAGGCCGCATAAACACTACAAGCGCGCAAAGCGCGCCCCCGAAGTAAAACGAGGAAGCGTAGTCGGGCTTTGCCCGACGGAGCGGCGGGGNCGTAGGGGCAGAGCCCCTACTTAAAAGGGAGAGATATTTTAACATGAGTGAAGTTTATGTAATCACATCGGGTAAGGGTGGCGTGGGTAAGACTACCACCACTGCAAACTTGGGGGCGGGGATTGCGCTCTTGGACAAAAAAGTAGTCTTGGTGGACGCGGACATAGGCTTGCGTAACTTGGACGTCGTCATGGGGCTGGAAAACCGTATCGTCTTCGACATGATAGACGTTATCGAGGGCAACTGCCGTTTAAAGCAAGCCTTGATAAAGGACAAGCGTTATCCTACGCTGCACCTTCTGCCTGCGGCGCAAACAAAGGACAAGGATGCGGTAACACCGGAGCAGATGGTAAAGCTATGCGAGCAGCTTCGCGAAGAGTTTGACTATATCCTGATTGACTGCCCGGCAGGTATCGAGCAGGGCTTCAAAAACGCAATCGCGGGCGCGGATAAAGCCATCGTGGTAACAACGCCGGAGGTTTCCGCCGTACGCGACGCAGACCGCATTATCGGCCTGCTCGAAGCCGCAGAGGTACGTTCGCCCTTACTAATCCTAAACAGAATCCGCATAAACATGGTAAAACGCGGCGACATGATGGCCCTGGAAGACGTAACAGAAATCCTGGCCATAGACGTACTTGGTGTAGTACCCGACGACGAAAGCATAGTAATATCCACAAACCGAGGCGAGCCATGCGTAGCCGACAAGGATTCCTTTGCAGGCCAAGCCTTCCGTGACATCTGCCGCCGCATGAACGGCGAAACAGTACCCCTCATGGACCTGGAAACAGACAAAGGCTTTATGTCAAAAATCAAAAAACTCTTCGGTGGAAGCTGACAGGAGGCGAGAGCATTGGAATTTTTAAAAAATATTTTCAGCAGAAAGCCATCATCCGGCTCGGTCGCCAAGGACAGGCTAAAGCTTGTACTAATACACGACAGAGCAAACTGCAACACCGACCTACTGGAAATGATGAAAAACGACATCATGCAAGTAATAGCAAAATACATGGACATAGACGAAGCCGCCGGCATGGACATCAACATCTCCCAAACCACAGACGACGACAACAAAACCGTCCCCGTCCTATACGCCAACATCCCAATCAAAAATATGCGAAAGAAGACCTAGCCTATGCACTGGAAGCAAGTCCCTCGTTCTTATGATTATTTGCTTGCGCTGGCTGTTATTGCCCTTGGCGTTTTTAGTGTTGTTATGATTTATGCGTCGGCTAATGCGGAGTTGATACCGCAGATGATTGTTGGGCGTGATGGTGGTCTTTGGGCGCGGCAGCGGATGTTTATTGTATCGGGTGCGGTGCTTATGATTGCTTTTTCTTTTGTGGACTATCATTTGATTACGCGGTTTTATTTGCATATTTACGGGGTTATGATAGTTTTGCTCTTGTGGGTTATGATTAGGGGAGCGGATGACTATACGGGTGTGGCGCGGTGGATTTGGATACCTGTGCCGTTTATTGGGTTTTTGAGTATGCAGCCTTCGGAGTTTGCCAAGATTTTTATGATTATTTTTTTGGCTAAGTTTTTGGACATTTTTAGTGAGCGGTTTAATAGGCCTGTATGGTTGATGTTGTTGGTTGTGCTTATTGTTGTGCCTGTTGGGCTGGTGTTTGTGCAGCCGTCATTTTCGGCGTCTATGGTGGTGCTTTCGGTTTCGCTTGTTGTGCTGTTTGTTGGTGGGTTGTATTGGCGTACTATTTTGATAGGGGCGGCGGTGCTTGCTCCGCTTGGGGTGGTGGTTTGGTTCGATTTGCAGCGGCAGACGCCTATTATTCTTACACGGATTTTTGGTGACTGGCAGTGGCGGCGGATAGAGAGCTTTCTTAGGCCGGAGTATGCGGATGAGTGGGCGCGGTATCAGACCGAGCGGTCGCTTTATGCGATTGGCACGGGCGGGCTTACAGGACGCGGCTTTATGGAAAACCCTTATGTAATTTTGGGGCATAACGATTTTATTTTTAGCGTGGCGGCGTCGCAGTTTGGGTTTGTGGGGTCGGCGGTATTGCTTGGCATTGTTGCATTTATTATTGTACGGTGTATTATTATCGCGCTTAATGCTATTGATATCGAGGGGCGACTGATTGCCGCAGGTGTGGCAGGTATGCTTATATTCGAGACGTT
>WQRQ01000163.1 GCA_009786685.1 Defluviitaleaceae bacterium | reverse complement strand
GATTAATTCGAAATCGGTCTCGCCTATCGCAAAAAACGCGGTGAGGCGTTCGCGATTTTTTGCTCTGCCGAGACCGTTTCTCATTTAATCCGCTTTAACAGAAGATGAAAAGCCAATCCTTGCAGATGGGCGAAAATTAAATGCTTATGGGATTCCGGCAATAAAAATGATAATCGGCGACCATGAAATTTTTCACGATGGATATTTTATTACATCCGACGAAGCACCAAAGCTCGGCTTTTTGCTTGGCGCAGATATTTTGTCTTATTTTGATGTTTTCTTTAAATACAGCGAATGGCGAGCATATTTCGAATTTAGAAGAGATAGAATAGCACACCCGATTAAACCGGGAGATTCCTTTGCTTACGTGGTTGACAACTAGAGCAAGTGACGCAAAAAGAGCGTGAAATTTTTTCAATTTCACGCTCTTTTTTTAATTGTTAGATTATTTACATGCGGCTTTTAATGTGTCCGCTTTATCGGTTTTTTCCCATGGCAAGTCGATATCTGTACGTCCGAAGTGGCCGTATGCCGCGGTTTGCTTGTAAATAGGGCGGCGAAGGTCGAAGAAGTTAATAATCCCCGCCGGGCGAAGGTCAAAGGTAGCGTTAACCGCGTCGGAAAGCTTAGAATCCGCAACTTTGCCCGTACCCTTAGTGTTTACATAAACAGAAACAGGACGAGCTACGCCGATAGCGTAAGCAAGCTGGACTTCGCAGTGGTCGGCGAGGCCTGCGGCAACGATGTTTTTGGCAATATAGCGAGCCATGTAAGCCGCAGAACGGTCTACTTTTGTGGGGTCTTTGCCCGAGAACGCACCGCCGCCATGTGCGGCATATCCGCCGTATGTGTCTACGATAATCTTACGGCCTGTAAGTCCCGCGTCACCAACAGGGCCGCCGATTACAAAGCGTCCTGTGGGGTTGATGTAATATTTTGTCGCGTCGGAAAGTAATTCCGCAGGGATAACGGGCTTGATAACGGAGTTCATAATGTCTTCGCGGATACGCTCGTTTGTGGCGTCTTCCGAGTGCTGGGTGGAAACTACTACGGCGGTTACGCCTGTAGGCTTCTTGTTTTCGTCGTAAGAAACGGTAACTTGCGCCTTCCCGTCCGGACGAAGGTATGGAATCGTACCGTTTTTACGGACTTCTGCAAGCTTGCGTGTAAGCGCGTGGCTAAGTGCGATGGGTAAGGGCATAAGCTCCGGTGTTTCGTTACAGGCGTAGCCAAACATCATACCTTGGTCGCCTGCGCCTGTGTCGGCGTCACCGCCGGCTTCGCGGCTTTCTAACGAAGCGTCTACTCCCATGGCGATGTCCGGCGATTGGCCGCTAAGTGTAACAAGCACCGCACAGCTATCGGCGTCAAAGCCCATATCCGCACCCGTGTAGCCGATACCGCGCACGGTATCACGTGCAATCTTTTCGATATCCGCATAGCAATTTGTGGTAATCTCACCCGCCACAAGCACCATACCCGTAGTGGTCGTTACCTCGCACGCAACACGTGCGTTAGGGTCTTTCTCCAAAATCGCGTCCAATACCGCGTCGGAAATTTGGTCGCACATTTTGTCGGGATGTCCCTCTGTTACTGATTCTGATGTGAATAAATGCATTTTGTTTCCTCCTTTTTTTATCTTGCAGGGTTAATCTCACAAATCGCTTTTTGCGATTCGTTCGCCTTTTTGCCACGCTTTTGCGTGGCAAAAAAATAAGCCCCCTACAGGGCTTTATGTGTTTAACATCTTCCGAAGAATGACCTCGGGGGAATTAGCACCATTTCGCAAATGCGACGGTTGCCGGGTTTCGCAGGGCCCTGTTCCCTCCACCTCTCTTGATGTTTTATGCAATTGTCCGATAAAATAATATCACGTTGTCGGAAGATGTCAAGAAGTTTTTTGCTGGAAAATTTTTTTGTCGGGCGGGGTTGTGCATAATGGTGCGTTACTTTTCCGGTTGTGACATTTTTGTCCAAACCGGAAAAGCAACATTTTTTTGCTGTAAAAAAGATTATTTGCGCCCGAAAGGGAAATAAACTTTAATACCGTTGTTCCTGTGATTACGATTCTTTTCTTTTCGTCCACAAAATCACGCCCCATAGAATCTTATAGCCAAAAACACCAATCCGACTATAACAGCAATAACGCCACCAATGCGCCAACGTGTAACTGATTCTTCTTTTGCAAACATTGGTGTAATAATAATTTCAATAATTCCGCCTATAATGAAAACTAAAATCATTATAAGGTCGGGTTGCCAGTTGCGAATAAAATCCATAAATACACCTCTTTTATTTTTTTATTGGCTTGTACAAATACCATTTAGAAACAGACACCTCATTTTCAAACCAAGTATTATTCATGCCTTTAGCAACCTTTTTGAAAATCAATAAATCGCTACCCCCTGCACCCGTAAAAAATCTGTAGCCATTCTGGATTCATATGACACCCCCTTTTACTTCCAGTAGCCGTATCAAAGCTGTATCGCTCGTTGCAAAATAAGTTTAGCCCAAAAAATTTCCCCTGCGAGAATATGTAATAATTATAAGGATTTTTGCAAGAATTATATTGTCGGGTCAAAAGTTAACCCAATATATTCCATACAGAAAGAGTGCTTGACGATGTAAAAATACCCGGCATTCTCATATTTGAGTAGCAAACTCATGCAAACAAAAATCCGCCCCTACTCACCCTTTCGGATTGGGGCGGGCTACATATAGTATTCAAAATCACGCCAACTGCAAATTATTGTCACGGGGACAGTTCTCTCGGCAACAATGCAGTATTTACGCGGGCTGGAGCGGTTTTAACCAAAACATCTACGGGGTAAAGCAACATCCCAAGCACAATTCATACAATATACTAGCTTAACTTACCACACGGAGTGATTACCTTGCTGTTTGACGCACAAATAAATGCAGTGCTTACCGGGACATTGTTTCGAAAGATACTAAACAACGAACATCTCACCCTGTTAGAATACTACGCCCTTACGGGTATCCTCATAGGCAATAATATCCCCTTCGACACGGCCTTTGCATCCGGCACAAGAAAAAACCCCGCTTCGCTACAACTTACGATTCACGTAAACCCGTCGGTGACTTTGGTATCTGTAATAGCCCTAGAGCCGGGGTCTTCGGTGTTTTCTCCCAGCCCGTAATTTACGCGGCGGGCGCAAGTATCTATCTTCTTTTATTGCGTTTATTCCTGCGGTTAATCCCTGCTATTCTTTCGTTGGAAAGCTTTTGCCAGGATTTGAATTTTTCTTCGAAGTTGGCGGCGGCGGCGGCTGTGATTACGGGGGGGGTGTCGTCGTAGTAGTATTCTCCGTCGTTGTCGTCGTCTTCGCTGTCGCCGTATATGTTAATACGTTGCGGTACGTCCTTCATGGAAAGTGAGATTTTGCCGGAGGTGGGGTCGTTGCTTACTACCCGCACGTCCACTTCGTCGCCTATGTTTAGGACGTCGCCTACGCTTTGGATAAACCCGTTGGCGATTTGGGAGATGTGTACAAGCCCCGGTGCGCTGTTTGGCAAGGAGATAATCGCACCAAACGGCTTGATTTTAAGCACCTTACCTGTGTAAATTTGGCCTACTACTGCGCCGCTATTTGTTTCTTCCATTACGCCACCTCATTTTCCAACGATTACTATAACATATCTATGCCGCAATTGTCCAGAATAAGCGACCAAAGTTCCTCACGGTTTTGGCGGGTTTCGCTGGAGAATGGAATCGGCGGCTCGTCCGCGCCCAACTTTTTGCGGATAATCGCCAAGTGCTTTTGTAGCTGTGCGCGTGTTATTTTGTCGCTTTTTGTGGCGATTGCGGTAAATGGCAGGTTGTAATGCCTAAACCATTCGTACAGCATAAGGTCGTTTTCGCCCGGCTCGTGGCGGATGTCGAGTAGCAAGAAAATCCGCTTTAGCTGTGGCCGATTTTTTAGGTAGCCTTCTACCATGTCGCCCCATTTTGCAGATTCGCTCTTGGAAACACGGGCGTATCCGTACCCGGGCAAATCCACGAAGTACAGTTTTTTCTCCACGTGAAAGAAATTAATTGTACGAGTTTTACCCGGTTGGCGGCTGGTACGGGCGAGGCGTTTTCTGCCGAGCATGGCGTTGATTAGCGAGGATTTGCCTACGTTGGATTTGCCTACGAATGCAACCTCGGGCAAGCCATCAGTCGGGAACCCCGACGGGTTTACCGCTGTGATGGCTATGTCGGTGTTATTGATTATTATGCCGTCACTCATACAAGGCGACCGCGGTGATAGATTTTTTTGCCCTTTTGCACAAGGATGTAACCGTCTTTGAAGTCGGCTTCTTTAATTATATGCTCGTGGCTTTCGATTTTTTCGTCATTTATTTTTACGCCGCCTTGGGCTATAAGGCGACGGCCTTCGCCGCGTGAGGGCAGCAGGTTTAGTTTTTCCAAGAATACTATGATGTTTATGCCTTCTGCGAGGTCTGCACGGGGGATTTCTGTGGTTGGCATGGTTTCCA
>WQRQ01000162.1 GCA_009786685.1 Defluviitaleaceae bacterium | reverse complement strand
AAACCGTCCCGACGGAGCGGCGGCGAAAAACCGTGTTTTTCGCGGTTTTGCCGCGACAGACGGGACGGATTTCGAATTAATTCGCTATAAACCCGCATTATGCAGAATTTAAAGGAGTTATAACCATGCGTAAAAATTTAATTAAGCTTGTATGCCTGATTGTGGCAGTATCTTTAGGCACAATCATCGGTCGGCACACCTTGGCGACCCCGTCACCTGTGCCGTCAAGCGAGGCCGGGTTGTCCGCCTACCGAATGCTCGAACACCTGAACATTATCGCGGCGGAGGAACGGTCAACATACAACTGCGAACGAAAACTGTACATCCGTGACTATATCATCGGTGTCATGGCAGGGTATGGGCTGGAGCCGGTCATCGAATACTTCCCCGTGACGATAAATATTTATTTTGATTCCGTCGAGGTACTCAGGGGTATTACCTTCGAGGGCGATGCCCGGATTGAGATGATTGAAGCGGGCAAGGATTATTTCGAGGGCTATTTCGGATTCCGAGCCGAATGCGCGGATACTGTCTTAACCTACGGGGCTAATATGCTTTTCCGTCAGCAGGGGAGGTCAGACACAGCCATTATGCTGATTGCGCATATTGATTCCGCCCCTGCCAGCGGCCATTGGATGTGTCGGGAGCCGGAGGTGCTGTCCCCGGGCGCGGCCGATGCGGGCTATGGGTTGGTAACTATGCTCGAAATCGCCCGATATTTTGCCGGAAGGGACTTGGAAAACACCATATACTATTTTTTCACCGACTGGCATGAAGTGCATTTAATCGGAGCATTACACGCACAACATTCCAAAGTTTTCGATTTTGACAACGTAAGCATGATATTAAATTTGGAAGGAAGGGGCAGCCAAGGCCCGGTTATTATGTTTGAAACGGGGGACAGCGATTTGGAAACTATCCGTTTCTTTAGAAATGCGGTGTCCCGCCCGGTTTCATGGTCTGTGGCGCAAGGCGTGTACCGCATGATACCAAATAATTCAGACCTAACGCCTTTCTTAAAGCGGGGCTTTGCAGGGATGAATTTCGCGCCCTTAAACAATCTGCTGTATTATCATACGCCCTACGACAGCCTTGAGAACATATCCTTATCTACCATGCAGCATTATATTAATCAAGTGGGAGAAATGGTGGAGTTGTTTGCTACAGACACGCGATTTTCTGATATAAATGTCTTTGAATCAGACCGCAATGCGGTGTTCTTCTCTCTGCCCCTTGGCATTATGATTATCTATTCCGATTTTACAGCTATGATTTTAAGCGTTGTAATATTGGTGTCGGTAGGGGCGATATTGGTTTTATATGCGGTGCGTCGTCGGGTAAGGGTTGGCAAGGTTGCGTTGTGGATGCTCCTTGTGTTAGGGGTGGTGGTTGCAAGCGCGGTGGTGGGGTTTGGTATCGGGCTTACTGCCGCTTTAATTACCGGAAGGCCGTTCAATCCATTCTTTTTTCCGCTCCCATACACAGAAATGCTCATTATGTGGCCAACCGTGATAATCCTGCTCGCGCTGTTTGCGCTGTTGCACAAGTCACTGACGAAACGGTTCAGCCGAAACGAAATGGTCATTGGTGCTATGACATTGTTGGCAATTTTGCAGCTTGCCGTTGGGTTAGTTATGGTTGAAGCCACATTCTTATTATTGATACCGCTGTTTTTCTCTTTTGTTTTCTTTTTGGTGTCGGAGGTCAAGGCTGTTCGCGAAAACAAAATACTATTCCCCATTGTCATTGCGTTTCCCCTGTTTTTAACAACCATCATTTTTATTCCCTTTGTCTTTGTACTAACGCTTTCTATGACTATCGGCAGCCTGTTTATCACTTTGGTGTTCACAGTTTTGATGGCTATGCCGTTACTACCGCTAACTATTGGAATTGAAAAACCCCCTAGCGGTTTAGCAAGTAATGTTGTAAAATCATAAAAGCGAGGAGGTGTTTTCTTTGAATGCCTTACATACAATTACGGACAATATCCATGACATAACAAACGAGGAGCTTATAGAAGGTATAAAAAACCTACGCAATCAGTATATAATGCAAGACATATCCCATTTACGCGACGCGGCGTTAGTGCTTGAGCGAGAAGGAAAATCCTACCAACAGGACTTATACGAGCGGATAAGCCAAAGCATAGACGAGCTTGTAATAAAAGACGCAGAAAGCACCCCACCCATCCCCCCCAAAAAAAGCATAAAAGAAGCAGCCGCCATCTACGAGCAAACACGCAAAAGCTGCTACGCAGCCATAGAAAAAATACGTGACAGACTAACAGACGACAAAACAAAACGCGAATTATACGTACTAACATGGGAGATACCCGACAATAAGCTGGAAGACTTGCTAACTCTTTTCCGTGAGGCAATAATACGCTACAATCAAATGCATAAAAACATATTTACCCGCCCCCGAGGGGTGGAAGAAATACTGTACAAGCTGTCCCTCATAGGCGTAACCGAAGTAGAGCCAACAGAGGGCGACGAGTTCGACCCGGCGTGGCATTTGCACTTGGATTCACAAAAAACGGGCTTCGACTTTGTAATTTGCTCCACGGTTCATTCCGGATATAAACGTAACGGGCGCAGGATTCTCAAAGCGGTAGTAAACGTAAAATAGGGAGGTAATCAAATGGGTTATCGTGTAGGCATTGATTTTGGAACATGTTTTTCATTTATAGCATATTGCTTTGACAAGGACGGCTCATCGAGGATACATATATTGATAAATCCTGTTGACAGAATGCCTTACGAAATCCCCTCCGTATTTTTCCATGGAGAAAAGGAAAAAATGCGTCACTTGTGCGGCTACGACGCTATTGACCATGCCGACAATATGCGCGGCAACGAAAACGAAGACAAATATGTAGTAAGGCACATAAAGCAAAAATTATTCGAAAAATTTAAGCTGAATGGCGGCGAAATTTCTCCAAAGGAAATCGTCACCGATTTTTTCGCGTATTTTAGTGGCTTAATAAAGGATGGCCTTCATGCGGAGGACCATTCTCTTGCAAACAGTGACGAGCCGATAGAGGCGGTGATTTCCGTCCCCGTAGTTTTTACCGAGCATGAGCGTTCTATTATTATCGAGGCGGCACAGGCCGCAGGCATTACCGTAATAGGGCTAATCGAGGAGCCTATTGCCATTGCCATCGACTATATCCGCCACCTTAACCAAGAAGGCCACCTGGAGCCTGTAATTGTATACGACCTCGGCGGCGGCACGGTAGACGTAGCCTGCATAAAATATCATCCAAACAAAACCCACGAAGTGCAGCTAAGAGACGGCGCACGTGTATACATCCCGTCAGAAAGCACCTACGAAGTAATAGTTTCCGACGGAAAAAGAATCGGCGGCGTAAAATGGGACGAAATCCTATCGCAGTACATCCTCGACCGCTGCGAAGAAGAATACAAAGCCCCTCCCGTCCAAGACCCGGGCAGGCCGTTTTACAAAAGGGTAATAGAAACAAAGCATCGGCTAAGCAAAAATGATGAAATAAACATGCCGTTCACATACATCGACAGCAACATCCCGCAAAACAGAAATGTACTAATAACCCGCAAGCACTTCGAAGAAAAAACCAACGAGCTTTTAAAAGAAACCATGGACTGTATCCGCCATGTATCATCACGCTGCGGCTTTAAAAGCGGTACAAAGGTAAGGGTTGTGCTTTCCGGCGGCAGCTCCAGAATGCCGCAAGTACGCGAAGGCGTTTTGGACATCTTGGAAAATGAAATGGGCGTTACCGTCATAAACAAAACCTCTATGTTATACAGGCACGAAAAAGCGGTTGCACTGGGCGCGGCAAGATACGCGGACAGCCTACCGCCTATCAAGCGAGTGGTAACCTCCAGCATGTTTGGTATCGCCATACAAGGCAACGAAACCTTCCTTGTAGAAAAAGGCCAAGAAGTCCCCACAGAAAATCTGGAATGGACGCTGGACGCCAAAATAGAAAACGAACTGGAAATTTCCGTAATAGAACGCTACGACAAAGTACAAAACTACCTCTCACAAACCGACCGCATAATGAGCCTAAAGCTAAAATTTGATAAGCCCACCTCCAAAAAGGTAAAAGTAAAAGGCAGCCTAGCCGTACAAGAAGGCGGCATTATCAAATTATCCGTAGTAAACCCGATAACAAAAGACACCGAAACACGCTTTTTCAGCACAAACAGCTTCCCCCACCCCCGCCGCTTAAAAGTTAAACAATAAAAAAAATGCGATTCGCCGTTGCGAATCGCATTTTTTTATTATTGTTGCAAATTAGTTAGCCAGTGAAGCACGGTACAAGTAGGGTGAGTTGTTAAAGTTAATACCAAGATTGTTTAAGCCGTTTACGCCCCAAATGTTAACAGGGAAGCGTACAAATACCCAAGGAGCTTCTTCGATGAGGATTTCTGTGATTTCGCGGTAGATGGCGTCTCTGCGTGCGAGGTCTGTTTCCATGCGACCTTCTACGAGAAGCTCGTCAACGCGTGCGTTTGTAAAGAATGTGCGGTTACCGGGGTCACCATGGTTATCAGAGTGGAAGAGTGGGAAAATACCATAGTCGGCGTCGCCTGTTACGGTAGTCCAGCCAAGCATAAACAGGTCT
>WQRQ01000161.1 GCA_009786685.1 Defluviitaleaceae bacterium | reverse complement strand
GTGGTTATGGGGGGTAGCTTACGGGGCGCGGGCGATACGAGGTTTGTCGCGCTTACCATGATTTTGACTGTGGGGATTTTGCGCCCTGCTATGGGGTTTTTGTTGACTTATCCGCTGGGGTGGGGGCTTACCGGGGCTTGGATTGCGATTATTGTTGACCAAGCCGCTCGGCTTGCCATGTTGCTTACGCGTTTTGTGCGTGGCAAGTGGATTACTATGTCATAAAATGAAAAAAAAATATTGACATGCGTGTATTAACGTATATAATACACGTAAAGGATTCAATAAATCGCGCAAGGCACGGCTTTGCCGTGCGTAACGAGGGGGCTTGGGGGCGTAGTCCCCATTAGAATGGAGGTGGGTGCTTGTTTACAATTGATTTAAAAAATCGAAAACCAATCTACGAGCAAATAATCGAAAGCTTTAAACGGCGGATAATCTCGGGAGAATTAACCGAAAATACCCGTGTACCGTCTATCCGAGACATGGCGCGGGGGCTGGGCGTAAACCCAAACACGGTACAAAAGGCCTATCGCGAGCTGGAGACACAAAAATATTTTTACACGGTAATAGGGCAGGGGAGTTTTATAGCGGCTCCGCCCGAGGAAGAAACAAGCAAAGAAGTAAAATCGCTCTACGAAAAGCTGGCGAGTATAGTACGCGAGCTTATTTTCCGTGGGGAGAGCAAGGCAGATATAAGCCTGTACATCAACAATCTGGAGGGAAAAAATGATTAATCTGGAAAATGTAAATAAAAATTTTGATGATTTTAAAGCCTTGGATAACCTTAGCATGAGCGTTGCTAAAGGCAGTATTTACGGGCTGGTGGGTGTAAATGGCGCGGGAAAAACCACGGTAATAAAGCACCTTGCGGGGATTTTTAAGAGCGACGCGGGTGTAATTGCCGTTGACGGAGAAAATGTCTACGATAATGATAAAGTAAAGTCGCGTATGGGATATGTGTCCGACGATTTGTATTTCTTCCCGCAGTATAATTTAAAAATGCTTGCCAGGTTTTACCGTAATATGTACGTAAACTGGAACACCGCCCGCTTTAACGAGCTGGTAGAACTCATGGGCTTAGACCAAAAACGTCGTGTAGGCCGCTTTTCAAAGGGAATGCAAAAGCAGGCCGCGCTTGCGCTTGCGCTTTCTGCGACGCCGGAGGTTTTGCTGCTGGATGAGCCTATCGACGGGCTGGACCCGATTGTGCGCAGTCGTATTTTCAAATGGATAATCGAAGACGTAGCAGACAGACAAATGACGGTACTGATTTCCAGCCACAATTTAAAGGAAATGGACGGCATATGCGACACTGTCGGCATTATAAAAGACGGAAAAATGCTGCTGGAAAGCGACCTCGACGAGCTAAAGACAAAAATGAGCGAAAGCGGAGCATTTGAACACTCGCCACCGTCGCTGGACGAAATTTTTATCCACCTTTACGAAAACCACGGCAAAGAGGTGGCGGAAAATGTCTAAAATTATCAATCGCGCATTACTTATCGAGCAGATAAAGCGTTTTTGGGCAATCCCCGCGCTGTCCGCGCTCATTTATATTTTGGCGATATACATGCCAATGCGTACCGAGATAAGTGACTGGTGGACCATGCGCCGATTTATAGATATCGTAATCATGGGCAACGCACTTCAGTTGTTTAACATGGTGCTAACCCCTGTAGTGGCGGCGTTTTGTACCTTTGGCATGTTTTTTAATAAGAAGGCGGCCACGGCGTTTTATTCCATGCCGCTTAGTAAAAATCAGCTTTTTGCCACCAACGCGCTTGCGGGGATTATTTTAAGTGTAATTCCTGTTTTGGTTTTTAGCTTGGTGCTTTTGCTGCCGATTCATGTGCAGGATGTTGCCGGTAATGTTAATCATTTGTTGTATGCTGTGGGTACTTTCCGGGGGGCAGGAGGAGGCTCGTGGAGCCAGACGGCCGCTGTGCCGCTTACGGCTTTGCCCGGCGGATTTGTCGAGGGTGCGCGTGCTAATGCATTCCCTGTGATTTTTAGCCTGTTTATGCAGATGAGCTTGGCCTCCATATTTTATTTTGCTGTGGCTTGGCTTGCGTTTTCTATGGCGGGGCATGGGTTTGTCGCGCTTTGCTTGGTTGCGGTGCTTCCCTTTGTGCCTACGTTGGCGATTACATTTGTGCAGGCTGTTTTGCAGTTGTTTGTTTATGGCTTTGCGGGTGGGTTTACGACGGGGATTTTTGTTTTTGATGAGTTTCTGGCATACCATAATCCTGCCGTTTGGAGTGTGTTTATACGGCATGGGACGCTTTCTCGGATGGAGGGTATTTATATTCCCGCGCTTATTTATATCGTGATTGCGGTGGCTTTGTTTGCGGCGGCGTGGTTTGTGAGCCGTGCGCGTAAGACAGAACGCACGGGCAACTCCGTGATTTTTAACCCTGTTAAACATGTGCTGGTTTTTGTTTTTTCGTTTATTGGCATGATTATCATGGGTGCGATTTTTTATGACACAAGCATGAGCATTGCAAATATGTACGTTGGATTTGTCGTGGGCTTTGCGCTGGCATATATAGTCGCGCAGATGATTGCAGAAAAATCCTTTATGGTTTTGGGTAAAATGAGATATTTGCCGATTTTCGGCGGGACTGCGGCGGGGATATATGTTGTTATTCTTATTGTGACGCAGTTTGGGCTTGGGTTTTATGTAAACCGTATTCCTGCAAGGGATGAAGTTTATGCGGTTTTCGTAACAAACTGGTTTGTTGGAAGTGGTATAACGGAGGAAGAATGGCGTCGTATTTCCGTCACAGACCCCCATGTAATAGAAGCAACCCGTACAGCGCACCAAAAAATGCTGGACGGAAGACGCGACCTGCACGAAATCCCAAATATCCGCCGAGGCCTAACCTATACAAGCCCACAGCTCGACGGAACAATACGCACGCGAGAAAATCTGATTTTCAGATACATCCTAAACGACGGTCGTGTGATACAGCGTCAGTATACGGTAACGGGAGATTTTATCGAGAGTGCGGGGCTTACGGAGTTTTTGACAAGTGAGCTTGTAGTGCTTGCACCGTATGTATTTTTCCGTATACCGGAAGAAATAGACCATATCGTGCTAAGCTTTAGCCTTCCGGAATTCAATCCCGAGCTTGGACAATATGTATGGTCACGCGGCGACTGGGAGCGAATCATCATAACAAACAGGGCAGAAATAAACCTAGCCTTAGCCCTAATAAAGCAGATAACGATGGAAAACGCTGTGGAGGTAAGGCAGTCGTCCCCAAGCATTGCGGAATGGGAACATCGTGAGTGGCTTGCTAATGATTTAATGTGGATGTCTCCCACCATGCAACCGACGTTGCACATGTCGCTACCAAACATCCCTCGCGTCGAAGAATCCGGGCGATGGTCGCGCCTACCATGGTGGAATACCCCGCATTTGCAAGGCGAAGCGATAACGCGGCTACTGGAGCTGATAGACGAGCATGGGCTGGGCGAGCGTGAAGAACGCGAGATGAGGGTCATACAATATTGACTTTTGTAAGAAGGAGAGACAATTAAAATGGCTATTAACAAGGCTTTGTTTATAGAGCAGCTACGCCGCTTTTGGGCGATACCTGCGTTGGCGTTGGTTGTATTGGTTGTTGGTGTATATATGCCGTTGTTTAACGTAACGGATTGGGTATTTTCGTCTCGGTTAAACAATATTTTGACAATGCGGCATTTTCTTATGCTTTTGGTTATGGTGCTTACGCCTGTGGCGGCTGCATTTTGTACGTTTGGCATGTTTTTTAACAAAAAAACAGCCACGGCGTTTTACTCCATGCCGATTAATAAGACACAGATTTTGCTCACCAACGCACTGGCGGGAATTGTTTTAAGCCTCACACCCATGCTTGTGTTTAGCTTGCTTATGCTGCCTTATGCGGGTTATGCGGGCAGCGAGGTTTTTTGGCTTTTGTTTATGCTTAGCATTGGCAGCGTGTTTTATTTTGCGGTGGCTTGGCTTGCGTTTTCGTTGGCGGGGCATGGGTTTGTTGCGCTTTGTTTGATGGTGGTTATTCCGTTTGTGCCTATATCCTTGGTGTGGGCGACGGAGGCTATCGGGTCGCTGTTTGTTTTTGGATTTGCGGGCTTGTTTGACATGGATACGCAAAATCTGATTTTTATTTATCATACTCCTGCGGTTTGGGGTCAGCTTTTTTGGGATGGGGTCGGAGGTTTTGAGCGGAATGTGCTTTTCCCTGCGATTTCTTATGTTGTGATTTCTTTGGCTTTGTTTGTGGCGGCGTTTTTTATCAGCAGGGCGCGGCAGGTGGAGCGTACGGGAGATTCTGTGATTTTCAGGCCTGTTAAGCATGTGCTGATTTTTCTTTTCTCATTTATGGGGATGTGGTTTATTGGCCTGATATTTTTTGCCTTTGGCAGAAGCACGGCCAACATGCACGTAGGCTTGGTAGTCGGCTTTGCCATAAGCTACATGGCCGCGCAGATGATTGCGGAAAAAACATTTTTAATTTTTGGTAAGCTTAAATATCTGCCGATTTATGGTGGGACGGCGATTGGTCTGTATGTGTTTATGCTGCTGTTTACGCAGTTTGGCATGGGCTTTTATGTTAACAGAATCCCCTCGACGGCAAATATCTACGGCGTGTATGTAAGCAACTCGTTTTTACATGGCGGGCTGTCTAACGAAGAATGGCGGCTCATGGCATTTACAGACGCGGAGGCGATAGAATCCACCCGCGCCGCGCACCGTG
>WQRQ01000160.1 GCA_009786685.1 Defluviitaleaceae bacterium | reverse complement strand
CAAGTAAACGGTAACAACGTTGATATCGCTTACGGCGCAAACCAACCTGCACTTCAAAACCAAATCTCTCCTGTAAACGTTGGCGGTAGAGTATTTGTACCTGGTCGTTTCCTTGCAAACGCATTCGGTGTTGCAATCGACTTTCAAGGCGCAGGCCAAAACATGACAATCGTACTGGGTTAATCTTTAACCCGATCGGAGCGGTTTTTGCTCCGATAAATTAAAAAAAGAAGTCCGGAGTTTTTCTCCGACTTCTTTTTTTGTTGAAAATAATGTGCGGACAAATTATAATGGTACAAAGTAAAGGAGGGTTTAAAATGACAGACCGAGAAATAAAAAAAGTTCAATCGGATAAGCTTTTCGAGATGTCTTTAATCAAAAAAGCAAAAGACGAAAAGCGCGAAAAATTAATTGATACGATAATTCTGCAAACAAAGGCAAGCATGACCGCAGAAGAAGTATCTCATGTTATGAAAATGGTAGAAGAAGCACCTGAATAATCTTCCCAAATGTACAAAATTGTATTAAAATTGTGAAGTAATGCGAATTATGTAGGATTTTCGAATTAATTCGCATCACTCATAAATGGCTAATGGCCAAATAATAAAGGGGTGCAGTATGTTTTCAGATTTATCAGTGTTTGTAATCGCCGTTGTTTTCGTTGCACTTAACGGGTTGACTATGCTCGCGTGGGCTGCCGCTCAGGGGTATAAGATGAAACCCACCGCCTTTGCGTTTCTCATCGGTGCGGTCGGTAACCTTCTTACGGGGTCGGTGACGCCAATCAGCGGGCAGTCGTCCATCCTTACCGTTTCGCATTTTATGAAAAACGTAAACGAGCGGATAGCTGCGTTGCTTATCGCCGTTATCGTGATGGTGCCGCTGGGGCTGACAGGCTCGGTGACGAGGATTGCAGAATTTGCAGGCAATCCCGTGCTATGGGGTATGATGGCAGGTGTAGGCCTTATGGTGGCCGGCATTAGTATCGACATGTTTAAGCAAGCCCGACGTACAGGGATAATCTCCTTTGTATCCGCGCTTGTGACGCATGTTATTTTTTTGGGCAACCAGCACGCGTTGGTTTATGTAATCGCCGTGTCTGTTTCGCTATCCACGATTGACTTCGTATTTCTGCAAAAGAAACGCGTTGACCTTTTGCAAATGGCAAAGGATTCCGGCTACGAGGGCGACATGGAGCAAAACGAGAATCCAAAGTTTTGGACTAAAGAATACTGGGCAGACTTCCGTATCATAAAGCCAAAGTTTGGATTTAATGCAATCTATTTCGCGCTGGCATTTATTTCGCTAAACATCGGCACAAATATCGCCTTCGGAAACATAACCGCAGGCTTTGGCCCACGCGACGCGGACGGCGTTCTTCTTAATCCGCAAAATATGGACCACCTGACCGTAATAAACAGTCTCGCAGACATCCCAAGCGTTATCTTTGGTGGCGCACCCGTGGGCGCGATTATTTCTGCTACCGCGGCTTCTCCATGGCCTGTTATGGCCGGCGTTGTTATGATGTTGCTTTGTATGGTGCTTCTGTTGCTTGGACTTATGACTAAGGCCGTAAAATATGTGCCTGTACAAGCCATCGCGGGCTTTCTGTTTATCATTGGTTTCTTCTCTACATTTATCGTGCAAATCAGAAACGTCTTTATGCTGCCCGAAGGTACCTCACAAGACCTGGTGCAAGCTGCCGTGGCCATGGCAATTACCGCATTGACAAAAAATCCTTTCTTGGGCTTGGTGGCAGGCATTGCAGTAAGATATATCGGCGGAAGCTTTTTCCCGGCGGTGTTTATGCTTTAGGAATAAATATAAAATACAAAGAATTCCCCATGGTTTTACAAAAACCATGGGGGCTTTTTCTTTATGGATTGGCGACTTGGCCTTTACCGCCTTCCTTTTGTATGTTAGTCGGAAGCAATAAGGGAGCGTGTATGGTAAAATATAGGTTCGGCGTATGCTGTATGGACGAAAATGTCCGCGTAGAAGATTGCCGATGACGAGCAAGCTCGTCTGTGCGAGCGGCAAAGACGACGTATGCTAAAAGGGAAAACAACCCGTAAGAAAGAATGTCGCACGCCGCTTGCAGTTTTTTTAGGAGCGATGAAAATGACAATAGGGATAGACGTATCAAAAGGTAAAAGTATGATGGCGGCGATAACAGATACCAAGGAAATTGTACTCGCGCCAAAGGAATACTTGCACACAAAGGATGGACTTGCGCATCTCGTCGCAGAGATTTCTGCCCTAAAGAGTACGGTAAAAATTGTGATGGAATCTACGGGCCATTACCATGAGCCGGTTGCTTATGCACTAAAAGCAGCCGGTTTTTATGTATCAGTGCTTAACCCCATTTTGATGTACGGTTATGGGAGCAACAGCATACGCGGTATAAAAACGGACAAAAAAGACTCGTTAAAATTGGCTCGCTACGCACTGGACAATATTAACGAGCTAAGAGAGTACGAGTCGCAGGAAACAATACGCAGCCAGCTAAAAATGTTTAGCCGCCAATACAACATAAGCATAAAAACTATGCACGCATTACAAAACCATTTAATTTCAATACTGGACAAAACCTTACCGGACGTTAACAAATTATTCTCCTGTGTAAGAAGAAAAGACGGACACCAGAAATGGTTGGACTTTGCCGCAAGCTTTGTACACGCAGAAGAAATCACAGATAAATCGCAATTTACAAAAGAGTACAAAATCTGGTGCGCACAAAAAAAATATCGTTTTACACTAAAAAAAGCCCACGAAATCTATGCAAAATACCAAGATGTAGTCACCACAATGCCAAACAACCAAAACACGCGCCTTCTAATCCAAACATCTGCCTCACAAATCCAAGGCATAAACATAACGCTGACAACTGTAAAAGCCGAAATGACCCGCCTCGCACAACTCCTACCCGAGTACCAAGCCGTGCTAAGCTTTTTTGGTGTAGGCGAGCTAACAGCCGCCCAACTAATCGCAGAAATCGGTGACGTCCGCCGCTTTCACAGCCGCGGAGCGCTTATAGCCTTTGCCGGCACAGACCCCACCCCAAAACAGTCGGGGACATACAACAAAAAAAGCACAAACATATCCAAACGAGGCTCCGCCCCGCTACGCAAAACCCTCTTCCAAATAATATGTACCTACCTACGCCACTCCCCGCAAAACGAGCCTGTATATATATTCTTGGACAAAAAACGGGAAGAAGGCAAACCCTACTTTGTATACATGACAGCCGCCGCAAACAAATTTTTAAAAATCTACTACGCAAAAATCACAAAGCTAATGCAGGAGTTGGAGTAAATTATTGACCAAAAACATCTCAAATGCTACACTTGCCACGTAAACTACAATAAAAAAAGGGGGTGCATGTGTGGGGGTACGGCAAAATCAAAAAGACACGATGTTCCGCAACTTATTTAAGCAAGTACCGTATTTTATAAATCTACTGGAAAAATGCAGGGGCGAAAAGGTAACACTAACAGAAAACGAAATAAAGCCCTTCGACCTAGAATCCGATTACGTAGTGCGCCTACGCCGAAACGACGTCTCATTTATAGCAGGCGGAAAAATAATTATTCTAATAGAGCACCAATCCACGGTAAACCCAAACATGGCACTTCGTTTATTTTTATATTACAACGAGCTATTGCAATTATGGATAGAGCTAAATGGTATAAACTTATACGGAAAAGAAAAAATAGTAAACCTGCCCGTACCTGAGTTTTACGTGGCTTATAACGGAAAACAACCTCTTGAAGAGGAATATTCAACGTTTCAAGTGCAGTACGAGGGCATAAAAATTGAAATAAATGTAAAAATTGTAAACATACACTACGACATGCTGGAAAATGTAGAATCACAAAATGCATTAGCAGGCTACGCATTTTTCCATAACGAGTATGATGAAGCTATAAAGAGCGGACTATCAAGCCAAAACGCGTTTGAATCCGCAAGACAGGAGTGTATAAAAAAAGGATATTTACAGGGATTATAGATAAGGAGGACTTTGTCATGTTTTATAAAAACTTTTTAGATTATGACAGCCAAGTAAAGGCAGAAGGCAAAGCAGAAGGTAAAGCAGAAGGTAAGGCAGAAGGTAAATCAGAAGGATTGGAAAGTGGTTTGATTTTTGCAATAAAATCAAACGCGCCTATGTCAACGCTTGAAGGCATGGCAAAATTAGCAGGCATACCACAATCTCGCTTGGAAGAATTGATACAGCAGGAGCAGGAAGTTAAGCAATCCGCATAGCAAAAAAGCAAAAAAAAGAAGCCGGAGAAAAACTCCGGACTTCTTTTTTTAATTTATCGGAGCAAAAACCGCTCCGACGGGTTAAAGATTAACCCAGTACGATTGTCATGTTTTGGCCTGCGCCTTGGAAGTCGATTGCAACACCGAATGCGTTTGCAAGGAAACGACCGGGTACAAATACTCTACCGCCAACGTTTACAGGAGAGATTTGGTTTTGAAGTGCAGGTTGGTTTGCGCCGTAAGCGATATCAACGTTGTTACCGTTTACTTGAGCAATGTTGCTGCCAACTGTAAGCACTACATTTACTGTTGCGCCTGTAGCTGCGTGGTGGCCGTTGATGAAGATTTGTTGGCCTGCGCCTGCGCCTTCGAAATCGATAGTTGCGCTGATGAACTCTGCGAACATACGAGCACCAAACATAGAAACGTTGAAGCCGCCGATTTGCTCAAAGTGAAGTGCGCTGTGTCCTTCTCTGTCGAGTGTTGCAAGTGTGAAGGATGT
>WQRQ01000159.1 GCA_009786685.1 Defluviitaleaceae bacterium | reverse complement strand
CTACACTATATTAACATGAAGGCATTTGCCAAAGCCGTAAACGAAGCCGACAGCATAAACATACAAGAAACCAATGAAGATATGTTTGCATATTGGCTTTCGATAATCACCGAAAAAGAAATTGTGAACAAGGACATTATAGAAAACGCCCGCAAGGAAAAGGAGGTAATCCGAATGGCTGTATCAGCAATAGCAAGACAGAGTGAGGATAAAATCATACGGCAAGCCTACCAACGTAGGAAAGATGAAATATTTTTCCATAATGCAGAACTGGCTAAAAATTTGCAGATAGCAGAGCAAGCTACACGCAGAGCGGAAAAAGCAGAAGCCGAAATAGAAAAATTACGCCGTGAGAATGAGGAACTACGAGCAGGGAAAACGCCGTAAAAATTAAACCCCCAAACTTAAAATATTGCCAGCCCGACAAGAGATTAAACCCTTTTGACGGGCTTTTTTGTGTCTTTTTTATTTCAAATGTGAAAAAGTCCTTGACTAAATGCAACAGGTTTGACTGGTTGGAGTTTAGTGGTAACAGAATGGCCCTTGACCTTGGTTTTGGGCAATCCATGACCGTAAATTACACTTACAATAACGGCACTCTATCCTTCTCATTAGACGATATAAATACGCGCTGGCGGGTTGACGTCGTAAACAGGAATACTATACGGGTAGACATGGCAGGTATTCCGGGTTGGGAACACTGGATAGAATTTATACGGGAATAAAAGATTAACGGCAACGTAAGAAGGCAAGCCCACTAAAGTGTCGGCTTGCCTTTTTTCCTGCGGATTATTCTTCAAATGCGATAATTACCGATACTGCTTCTAAAACTTGTTTAAGTAAGTCTTTCGGGAGTTGCTCTATGACTTTGCATTTCCTGGCGAGCAGGTCTATCACTCGTACTTGTTCGCATATGATGTCGCCTTGTGTTTCTGTTCTGTCGTCCAGCATAATGCGAAAGCGCAAAGGCTTTGTGCTTCCTGTTATCGGGCAAACAAGCACAAGGTCGCGCTTTTTGTTGTACGCCGATTGGCTGATAACTACTGCGGGACGATAGCCCGCCTGTTCCCTGCCCTTTGTTGGGTCAAAATCTAACGAGATAATGTCCCCCTGTTTCATAGTAGCTCACGACCCTTCGGCTCATCTGTGTTGCCCCAGTCATATCTGTCTGTGTCGTCGTCATAGCTTTCTAAATACCACGCGAGGGACTTTTTGGTTGTAGGTATTATTAAAAGCATACCGTCCTTTGCCTTGATTTCTACCTCGTCATTTATGCTGATTTGCGCGCTCTGCAATACTTTTTTTGATATCCTCACACCCTGTGAGTTTCCCCATTTTGATACAAGCGATAGCATATGCAACACCTCCTCGATGTTAATACAAGTATATACATTATCTCTTAATTGTCAAGGTTTAAAACAGATTGACATAATTGTACAAATATTTGTACAATGTGATTCTAAGCTTGGAACACTACAATTCACTATCCAAAGCCGCCAAAAATGCCGCATACCTGTCAACAATTGAGGAATCACGTCGCCAGCTTGCTGAGGGAAAAACATACACATTCACAGTGGATGAATTATTTGCTATGGAGAATATGACTGCCCCCGAGATGCAAGCCTTTGCCGAAGCGCATAAGGATTTCTTGTGATTATTTCTTGCAAAGGACACTACGAGGATTAGTTAACCCTAAGTTAAGTTTCAACAAAAAATCTCAACCTTCCATATATGGATAAAGGCAAAAAATCTGTTAAGATTAATTGCATAATCCGAAACGGGAGGTTTTTTTATGATAGATAACATAGGTGTGGGCAATCAAATATTATTGCTCCGCAAGCGCAACGGCTTTACGCAAGAAGAACTTGCAGAAAAACTAAAAATCAGTGCGCAAGCCATCAGCAAGTGGGAAAACGGTCACACCTTGCCGGAGACGGCGTTGCTTCCGTTGTTGGCGAAATTTTTAAACACGTCGATTGATTCGATATTAATGCCAAACACCGTAAAAGAGGGCGACATAATAAATTTGGGAAATCACCAATGGAAGGTATTGCACGTAAACGTAGACAGCGCGTTTATTATATCCGAAACCACAATAGGCAAAGCCCCCTACGACGACCGCGAAAGCACAACATGGGAAAATTGCAGTTTACGAAAATATCTGAACGGTGAATTTTACGACACATTTAACCATACAGATAAATCCCGAATAATAAAAACAAAACTAACCGACCGTAACAATCCATGGTACGGCACAAAATACGGAAACTCGACATTCGACAAAATATTTCTGCTCAGTTACGACGAGGTTATCAGGCATTTTGGTGACAGCGGCGATATGCAAAACAAAAAGGGATGGTACTGGGGCGAAGACGGAATAACCCCAAACGACGGCCGCCACCTACCCTACGGCGATTGCATTTACGACCAATTCAACGACGAAAGAAAGGCACAAAACACAAAGGGCGAAGATGACTGGTGGTGGCTGCGTTCGCCCGGCCACGCAGAAAAAGCTGCGGGGAGTATCGGTTACTGCGGCGAGCTTTTTCTTTGCGGCGACGATATTTGCAGGATAGACGGCGGCGTTAGGCCTGCGCTGTGGGTTACGATATGACGGCATACGAATTAATGATAAAAACAAACCACCACCTAATCCGAGGCGGAAATCTAAACGACGCACAAAAAGCAAAAATAGCTCGCAAGTTACGAGAAAACAGAGCAACCGACGGCAAAATAAGAACATTCGACCCATACGCCTACCCCAAATTCTACATTCCACCGTACAACACCGGGAAGAAGCTGCAAACCATCATCCCAATGTCGCCAAAAACAAACATCGTAGCGGACAACGCCTACGAGTTTGAAATCCTTCGACTGCTGCACCTGTTCCAACCTAGCGGCGAAGTTACTCATATGATTAAGGAAACAAAAAATCGCCTGAAGCATACATGCTTTGGTTATCAAAGTTGCCACTATGCGGAGTGTTTCGAGGCAGGGATGATGGTGTTGCGATTTTTGTCATTTGCCGCGCCCGACGACCGCGATTGGGTCGCTAAGCAAATAGATATGTACAACAAACATTACACCGACAGACGCCGACATAACGGTGTTCAAAAATACTATTGGCTAATCCTCTCCGACATGCCCTTGGAAATCGCAGAGCCGCAAATTCTTATGCAAAAAGAAGAAATACTGGCTCAACTAGCAAAAAAACACCTGATAAAAACAGGCAACGAGGACGTATCCCTGTACGCAATGCGAAACGCCCTCTCCCGCCTGCCCGAATACGCCCATCTCCACGACCGAAAACCCCACGTCTGCGAAAACACAGGGCGTCACTTTGTTTTTAGCCTTTAGTCGCCACCAATCGTAAAAACCCCATATACTCCCCTTTGTCCCTCTTGAAATCTTCGATTTCATCGGGGGCACTGTGTTTGCCTACAGAATCCAGGGTTTCGTCCCAGCGTTGCCATAGGGCGCATCCGTCTTTTAGCGTGTCGGCAATGTCAATCGTGGCAAGGTTGGTTTTTTCCCAGAGATTTTTCCACCATGGCAAGGTTTCCCATGTCCACAGCTCGTCACCCAAAAACTCCTTGATGTAGTCGGGGACGCCGCTTGATACGTCCTTCATAAAGCCGGGGATTACCATGCCGATTTTACCGCCGGGGCGCAAAAATCGGATGATGTTTTCAAAATCGCCGTCGTTTTTGCCATAGTAAAAGTAGGAATCCACGCAAACAATCGCGTCAAAAAAGCCTTCCGCAAATGGCAGTTTTCGGGCGTCGGCTTTTATCGGTATCACTAAATGCTCGACACCGTTTTCCTTGGCGTTATTCCATCTTATTTCAGGGGAAGTCCATCCCTTCCATTCGTCAAAATCGGCGGCGTATACCTGTACGCCAAACTCCCGCGCAAGAAACACGCTGGTTATTCCCTTGCCGCTCCCGAGGTCTAACACCCGCATACCGGGCTTTAGGTCAAACGGCTCC
Organism: Defluviitaleaceae bacterium; assembly: GCA_009786685.1. Classification (GTDB taxonomy): domain Bacteria; phylum Bacillota; class Clostridia; order Lachnospirales; family WQUN01; genus WQVC01. The sequence continues at coordinate 802 of WQRQ01000159.1, read as the reverse complement.
GTTAAAAATTCTGTAAGCCACAGCGGATTAGGCCCCATTTCATTTTCAATAATCCACATGGGGTCGTATTTATTGGAACGCGGGAAGTCGGCATGATGCAGTATGTTTTTATCCATATATTTTGTAATTTCCGCTGAGTGCGAGGAAGGCGAACAAATACAGGCAGTTATCGTAGTATCTGCGGTCGCCCACGGCAAGCGGTGTCTCCCAAAATTTTTTTACGGCGTACATTTTATATTCGCCTTTGGCGGCCAGTGACGCGGCGGCGTTTGTTGCCAGCAGGCCTACGGGGTGGAGGATTTTTAGGTCGGTGGGTGTGCCGCCTATTTCCAGCGCGTAGTTTATGTCGTCGCTGTCTTTTTTTGTTTCGAAGAAAAATTTTTGTATGCGGTCGGCGGCTTCGCATTCCCATTCATCCGCCTTGCTCCACTCGTAGGAAAGCCCCAGATTTGCCGCCACGCGGTATGAATCGCTGTAGAATAGGTGATGATGGCGGATTCCCACATGGGGGGTTCCGTCGTAGTTTGCGTACTCCGGCGCAAGCCCTGTTTCGGGGTGCAGCGTCGTGCGCATAAATGCACGGCTTGCCTTTACCGCCTCCGCCCAAAACGGTCGGTCGGCCTCGTTTGCCCATTGCGCAAAAAGTTCGTAAAAATGCGGAAGATGGTACGATGGGTCGGTGATTTCCATGTTTGGGACAAACTTGATTAGCTTGTTGTCGGGATTCCACATGGGCTGCGGGTTGTGAATACAGTCGTGCAAAAGCTTGCGCGCACATTCGCTGTAGTTGAAGATACCCTCG
>WQRQ01000158.1 GCA_009786685.1 Defluviitaleaceae bacterium | reverse complement strand
CGACGACGAGCTTGCCGACGTAGCCTACATCAAAACCCGCGAAAACCACGCATTCAAACTGGGGCAAGCCATCGCAAAGCTCCATCGCGCACTAAAATCCGTACAGGAGGATATAAAACCCCACGAGGCAAATTTGTACACCCAAGGCCTACACGCCATACCAAAAGTCAAGGAGTACGCCCGAAAGCATAATATTGCAATCGACGATATTTTCTTTGACGATTTTACAAAAACCTTTGGCGCGCTATACGACAAACTGCCAAAGCAGCTTATCCACGGCAACCCAACAGGTGACTCTGTAGTATACGAAAACGGCGAGGTAGTAGGCCTAAAGGGCTACGAAATCTACAATGTGGCTCATCTACGGCTTTTTGACGTAATCTGGTGCGCAGGCGAAATAAAAACCCAAGAAATCAAGCCATATTTAACAATGCTAAAAGAAATTTTACAGGGCTACGACAGCATAACCCCCCTCACCCCCGAAGAAAAGCAATCCATCTACTACATGCTAACCGTAGCCGCAATGAACAGCATAGCATATGTAGACGACGACACGCTTGACGTATTGCACCGCAATTTAAAAGCGTTAGCTTTTCTCAAGGAAAACCAAGAGATGTTTACATTTTAAATGTAGAAACATCATACTCCGAAGATAACATCTTGCCCAGCGAAGCGGTCATTTCCGTTACGGTGGGCATTATGTCTTTACTGGGAATGGTAAGCAACTTTTGAATGTTTTCCGTGAAATTATCGGGCAGACACTCGCATAGGTCGCAGGCGTACTTAATCAGATTTTTTTCGCCCGTGAGGTACTGCCTGTTAAATGCGAAAATTATCTCGAAATAGCAATTCAAATAATCCGTGATACGCTTGTTGAGCAATACCATGTCATTACGGTTTACGGCGGTTTGCAAGTATACCCTGTGTGCGATTGTGCAGGATTCCATGAGAATCCAGTTGTGGCGGATAATGTTTTCGCGCAGCTTTTGCGGGTACGGCATGGAGAATTCTTCGACGAGGCGACGATAAAGCTCCCGTGGGTCGTGCAGGATTTTGCCCGAAAGAGCAGTGCGGCAGTTGCATGTAGTATACCCGCTGGACGCATTATGTCCTACCAATACATGGTGCAAATCCCTTCGGGTCGTCTCGATATCTCGGTACATAATCTCCATACCAATACCGCCTATGAATGTGCAATGGTCCTCCACCTCATAGAATTGCAAATCTACCTCCACAGCCGAACACGTCTGTGAAAGCATTTCCTCACGGATTTCCGGGGCTAACGGCGCATTAAGATAAATATACAAATCATAATCCGAAAACTCATCGTTTGTCCCCATCGCCCGCGAACCACCCAACACAATAGCGTCTATCTGCTCGTGCTTGGCAAACATCTCAATCGTCTTGTCAAAATATTTCCCGCTCATAGGATACCAACTCCTTTAAAACAAATCCGCATGTGTGCCTGTGCTATGCAACGACAAAATCAGCCTATCCTCAATAATACGGTAAACCAGCAACCAATCACCCTGATATAGCACTCCCTAAAATCTGACAACCGCCCTTTAAGGCTCATGCTTCGCTCTCCCACGATTCAAACATTTCTTCGGGAGTTTGGAAAACTTCATTGTCAACCTCTGCCGCGTCGCGCAAAAGCGCGCTTGCATAGGAAGGCTCTGAAACCACCTCGCTGATACTGTACCGCATACCCACCGCATTTTCAATGCATTTTATACATTTAAAAACTCGCGAATAACGCGAGTTTTTAATGTCAAAGTTTTGGTCAAGCTTTTTCAAACGCTTGTGGGGCTTGGGGCAAAGCCCCAAGGTCTTATAACCGTATAAGTTCAGCAATACTCATAGCAATATTATCAAGTATATCGAAGAACTTATCGTTAAGGTCATAGTACTTACCATTCGGTTTTGTTACGGGGTCGTAGGCTTCGATGGACTCTCGGTCTTTGCGGGCTACGATGTAGGTGGTTACGGAGCGGGATTCGAGGAGTTCGCAGACTTGGGCTACGGATTTGCCGCAGTGGGTGGGGACGTGGGGTGGCGCGTCTGTGATTAGTATGAAGATGTTGCGGGCTTCGCCGTCGTCGCGGTGGGATTTTAGGAGTTCTATGCCGGTGAGGAGTGCGTCGAGGGAAGACTCGGGGATGTCGCCGCCGTAGGTGCGTGGGATGTTTTTAACTTGCTTTTGGAATTTGGGGACATCGTCGGTGAAGTTGTAGACGCTTGGTTTTTCTTTTTCGCCAAGGTCTCCGAAGCCGATGAGGCCGAGCTTGTACATCGCACCTTTGCTGGCGAGGATGTTTGAGAATTCTATTGCGCGGTCTTTTACGCCGTTGATGTAGGTGTCCATGCTTCCTGTGGTGTCGATTAGGAAGACTACGTTTACCTTGTCGGAGCCTGTTGCGCCGCGGATTTCGCGGACGGGCGGGGCTTGGGTTTGGGTGCGGTCGAACTCGGCACGCTCGGTACGGCCTGTGGCTAGGTCTTTTATGAAGACCTCGAAGATGTTGTTTTCGTCTATTGAGTAGGTGATTTCCAGTTGGGTTGTGCCTGTTAGTCCTGCGAGGGCTACCGTGCCGATGTATTTTCTGGCGTCTTCTTGGCCTTGTTCCCATTGGTAGACGTCAACATTTACGCGGGACGCGCCGGACATGCTGGCGAAATTGCTGTCGGAATATTTGCTGGGGATTGGGCTGCCCATAGGAATGATGGGGATGGCCTTGCGCTCCATGGTGGCGAGGTTTGTGACGGCTTCTGTGCCAAAGATTTGGCGTGTGATTTGGCCGACTTTTACGTTGGAGTTTGGCAGGTGAATGAGATAATTATATATGCTCGCACCCATTGCGACGGATTTTGCGGGGTCGGTGGCGCGGTACGGCTCTTTTATAAAGCCCGCAACCATGCGGCGCACCATGGGGATGAGTGTGGAGCCGCCTACGAGGACGACCTTGGAGATTTCGTCTGCGGCTACGTCTGCGCGTTTTAGGGCTTCTTCTATGATGTCGCGGCTGCGGTCCACGTATTTGCGTATCATCGCCTCAAATTCTTCGCGGGTGATTTCTGCGTTTAGGTTTTTGGGAACGCCGTCCTCGCCTATGACGAGGGGGTTAATGCGGACGGTGGCTTTGTTTGCGCCGGAAAGCTTCTTTTTAACCTGCTCGGCTTCGGCCTTCAGCTTTTGCATTACGCGCTTGCGCTCGGCGTTGTCGAGGGCGTCGAGGTCTACGCCGCTTTCTTCCGTGAATTTTTCTTTTAGCCAGCGCACAAGCTCTGCGTCGAAATCGTCGCCGCCGAGATTCATGTCGCCTACGTCGGATAGCTCTTGGAAGACTTCTTGGCCGCTTTCGTCGAGCTTAACCTTTAGGACACAGGCGTCGAAGGTTCCGCCGCCGAGGTCGTATACAAGCAGCGTCTGCGCGTAGCTTTGGCGATATCCGTACTCGATAGCGGCCGCAAGCGGCTCACTAAGAAGGTAAACATTTTTGAAGCCCGCCAAAAGCCCCGCCTGCTGCGTAGCAAAAATTTGACGGTCGTTGAAATATGCCGGGTGCGTAATCACAACCTCGTCGAATACCTCGCCCGCTTGCTCCTCGGCGGCTTTTTTAAGCGTACCCAAGATGGCCGCGCTTACTTCTTCGGGCGTTTTTTCCAGCTCGCCGATGTTTATTTTTTCTCCGCCGCCCATAAGACGCTTTACCGATAAAACCGTGCTTTCCGGGTAGATAATCGCGCCCGCTTTTGCCTCCGCTCCAACAATTACTCCATCCTCATGGAAACATACAACCGACGGTAAAATCTCGTCCGTTCCGTCCACCTTTACAACGTCCAAGGCGTCCTTCTTGTCATTGTAAATAATCGCCGCCGAGTTTGTTGTGCCAAGGTCTATGCCTAAGTAGCCCATTTGTTACCTCCTCTATTCTTGTGTTTCATTTTTTTCCTGTTCTTTGTAAAAATCCACACTTGCCATTGGCTTATATATCGCAAATCTCATTTTCTTCATTATAAATGATGTCTTGCACGCTCTGCGGAAGTTTATCACTTCCTTCAAACAGCCATAATGCGGTATGCGTGTCTAACAAGTATTTCATTACATATACTCCTTAAAATCGTCAAGAGGCTCGTTAAAATCGTCGGGGACATTTATTTTTCCTTTTAGGCAACCAAATGCTGCGCGACGGTCTTTTTTCTGTACGGAGACGAGGGCGTCTTGAATGGTTTTTCGTAAAAGCATGTTGATTGCTGTGGACATATCAAGACCCAGCGCGTCAAAGATGTGCTGGGCTTTGTTTTTCAAGTCGCTTTCTATGTTGATTGTTATAGTTTCCATGTGATTCTCTCCTTATGTTGCCACGCGTTACTTTTCCGCTTTGTGCATTTTCATCACAACAGGAAAAGTAACGCTTTAGAATGTCATCGGATGTAACATTTTTTGGTATGAATAGCTGGTTTTGGCGTACTCGGCTTTTTCTTCGTAAAACCTGTGGGCGTCTTTTCTTTGTACGCCGGAGATTAGCCATACGCAGCTCATTTTGTTTTTGTTTGCGAGGTCTTCGATGTGGGAGAGCAGCGTTTTTCCGTAGCCCTTGCTGCGGTGGTTTTCGCATACTACCAAGTCGTGGACGTAGATGTGTTTTCCATAATATAGGTTTATCTGCTCGACAAAGCCTGCGTATGCCAAAATTTCTTCGCCGTCGTATAAACACGCCACCTGATAGCCCTGTGACATCATTGTTTTTGCCGTGTTTATATATTGCTCAAGGGTTAGGTGAGGGCGTAGTTGGCTTATTACGGGGTAGGCTTGGTGTAGTTGGTCGGCGGTTAGTTTTTTTATTGTCATATTTTATCCTCTTGTGCCGCAACATCCGCAGCCGCAGCAGCTACCGTCAGGCCCGCAGCCTCTTTCCATTACTTCAAGCATGGGG
>WQRQ01000157.1 GCA_009786685.1 Defluviitaleaceae bacterium | reverse complement strand
AGCCGAAATGGCGGGCGGAGATGTTGTTTATTGTAAATTCTATGTCGTCGGTGTGTATGCCGTCGTTGGTTGTGCCGCGTAGGATGTCGCGCTCGTGGGATTTTTCCAGCGTGCGTGCGAAGTTTTCTGTGGTTACGCTTGGTTTGTATTCTAGTTTTAGGTTTTCGGTGTCTTGGGTTATGTTTTTGTGGATTTTGTTTGCTATTTTGTTGATTTTTTTTATAAAGGCTGTGCGTGTTTTTATTATGCGTTGGCCGTAGTTTACTAATTGCTCGTCCCATATGCTTAGGCTGTCGCATGCGGATTTGTTTTTTTGTAGGGACTTTAGCAGGGCGTTGCGTTGTTTTAGGGCGCGGTGGTACTCGCGCAGGTCGCTGTAGTATACGGGGGAAAGCTGGCAGATTTCCATGTCCATAAAGCGGCGTCGCTCGGATGGGCCTGATTTTATAAGGCGAAGGTCTTCCGGGGAGAACATCACCACGAGTAGCTTTCCGAATAGGTCTTTCATGTGGCGTACGGGTAGGAAGTCTATATTTATGCTTTTTACGGTTTTTTTGCCTGTTTGTTGTAGGTTGGCTTCTATTGTGGAGGACATTGTTGTGCGTTGGGTTTGTATTTGGATGGCAGCGGCGGTTTTTTCACGGTTGATTAGCTCGGCGTCGGCGCGAGCGCGTAAGGAGCGGCCAAATGCACAAAAATAAATCGCTTCCAGAAAATTTGTTTTTCCTTGCGCATTGTTGCCGTAGATTATATTTACTGTGGGTGACAGCTCTTGTTTTTTTATAGTGAGGTTTCTGTACCCGTTTGCGGATAGGCTTTTTATTAACATTACGCAGGTGGGCGAAGGGGTACTATCAGGTATCGGAAGCCTCGCTCGCTGTCCATACCGCGTATTGTGCATGGCGATAGCACTGTGTTGAATTTTATGAGGACGCGTTCTTCTTCTACGGCGCGCAAAACGTCTATAAAGTATTTTGGGTTAAAATAAATTGTTAGGTCTTTGCCCTCGGTTTCGCAGGGGACACCGTCTTCTACCTGACCGCGGTCGGATTGTGCAGAAATTGTTAGGTCGTCGTCTTTTATTTCCATTTTAACGGGAAGCATACGGTTTTCCGAGGCCACAAGAATCGCACGCTCAAAGGCATTAAGAAGTTGCACACGGTCGGTAACTACCATAGTAGAAAAATCCTCATTGTAAATTTGGTCGTAGCGTATAAAATCACCTGTTAATATGCCCGATACCATGCGGAATTCTTCCGTCTCGAATATTGCTTTGGTATTTGTGAAATAAAAGCTTACTTCGTCGTCGCTGTCGGGCAGAACTCGGCTTAGCTCGTTTAGGGCGCGGCCGGGTACTACCGCACTGCTTTCCGGTGTATCTTCGTCCATATCGGCAGAACAGTAGGATATCCTAAACATATCTATAGCTACAATTTCGAGGACGTTATTTTTTATTTCCATTTTCTCGCCCGTGAGAATAGGCTTTGTGGAATCAAGTGACACGGAAAAAATAGTTTGCTTTATCATATCCTTTAGCAGACTTGATTTTATCTTGTAACGGGCAGCAGTCTCGTTTAACTCATTTTCCGAGACTACAGGAAATTCTTCAGCGGGCTGACCTGACATCTTTAGGCGCGAGCGTCCACTTTTGCAGATTGCATTAAATTTGTCGTCCACCTCTATCACTATAGAACTACCCGTTATCTTCCTAACGATATCCGTAAAAAGCTTTGCGTCGAGTGCTATTGCACCCTGTTGCTCCACCTGCGCCTCTATAGTGGCAGTTTGTATGCAAATCTCCTTGTCATTACCAACAAGAGTTAACCCATCAGCCGTAGCCGTAAGCAATACACACTCCAATATAGGGCTGGTAGTGCGCGTGGACACCGCCCTTCCAACCAACGCAAGCGCGTCTTGCAATTTATTTCTGTCACATGTAATAATCACAAAAATCACCTATCCGTACGAACTTGTTTCGTACTATATAATTATTTATCAGTAGCAGTAGTATTAGGCTGTGTGGATACGTGGAAAAGTGGGTACAGAGCCTATAATCGTTGACTTTTATACAAGAATAACCCTGTAAATTTCCTGTGCAAAAACGGGCAAGTTATTATAGTTGATGTGGATAAATGATGGGGGTCAAGGGGGCTGCGTCCCCTTGTGGGGTATTGGGGCAAAGCCCCAAGGTCTTAACCATTTGGTCTTATTCATCTTTAATCCGTAACTCCAAGCCCTCAACTATGTTGCGGATTTTTTCGTCTTGTTCTATTTCTGCTGTGATTTTGTTGCAGGAGTGGATTACTGTTGTGTGGTCGCGGCCGCCGAAGAATTGACCGACGGTGGGGAGTGGTGTGTCGAGGATTTTTCGGATTAGGTACATCGAGATTTGGCGCGGGATTACTATGTTTTGGGTACGCTTTCTGCCGTTTACGTCTTCTATGGAGATTTTGAAATGGTCGCATACGGTTTGGCGGATGGTTTCCATTGTTACAGGTGGTTTTTCTTTGCCTACGAGCTGGTCTTTTAGGGCTTGGCGGGCGAGTTCCATTGTTATGGGTGTGTTTGTTAGGCGGGCGTAGGCTACTATTTTATTGAGTGCGCCTTCCATGTCGCGGATGTTTGAGACTATGTTTTTTACTATGAACTCTTTGATTTCTGTGGGGAAGTCTATTTTTTCGAGATTGATTTTTTTGTCCAAGATGGCAGTGCGTGTTTCGTAGTCGGGGATGGATACGTCGGCCAGGAGACCGGAAGCAAAGCGTGAGGTTAGGCGTGGCTCGAGGGTGGTAAGCTCGCTGGGTGGGATGTCGGAGGTGAATACGATTTGACGGTTTAGGGATGTCATGTGGTTGTAGGTATGGAAAAGTTCTTCTTGGGTTTCTATTTTGCCGTCGAGAAATTGTACGTCGTCTATAAGCAGCACGTTTACATTGCGGTATTTTTTGCGGAATGTGGGGGTTGTTTTTTCTCGGATGGAGGTTATAAATTCGTCTGTGAAGGTGGAGGCGGGGACGTACAGGACGTTTAGGTCGGGGTTGTTGTCGTAGATTTGGTTGCCTATGGAATGGATGAGATGGGTTTTGCCAAGGCCAACGCCGCCGTATAGGAAAAGTGGGTTGTATTCTTCTGTGACGCCGGGTGAATCTGCTACGGCGCGTGAGCCTGCGTATGCAAGTTCGTTGCATTTGCCCGATACAAAGGTGTCGAAGGTATAACGCGGGCGCAGGCCTGTTTTGTTGTAGTTGCTTACTTTGCTGGAGCGCAACGGGTCGGCGGAGTCTTCGGGTGAGATTATGTGGACTTCTACGTCTTGGTCTGTAAGAAAACGTACGTAGCGTGTGATTTCTCGGTGGTGGCGGGATAGGGAGGTCTTGTAAAATTCTGAACGTGCCTGCACGGTAAAAATACCGTTTTCGTAAGAAACGGGTGTCACGGGTTTTATCATTGTTTCGAAGACTACCTCTGATAGTGATTGAGACAGCATATCCTTAACTCTGTTCCATATGTCGTTAATATCCACAGAAAAACCCTCCGAAATTACGTAAAAAAAGAAAGTTATTAACAGTTATACACAAAGTTATCCACAGACTGTGTATAACTGTTAATTTCCCCCTCGTTTATTTTAACAAAATTATGGCAAGTTATCAACATAAATAACACGGTTGTGGAAACATGCCGTTATTTTTTTTTCGGAAATTCTGCGTGAGTCGGTTACGGTGGAGTAGTTTATTTCTATTGTTTGGCGCGGGGCGTGGAGGGATAGCTCGGCGGTTATTGTTTGGATGGGGATGTAGATTCTTTCTTCCCAGATGTAGCCGTGGTGAGCGGAACGTACCCAGTTAGGACGCTCCGCATTTTGCGTGTCGTTTCTTTCGAGGGATTGCAGAAAGTGGTCGGGGGTGATGGCGTGGCTATATGCAACCATAAGCTGCGGCTCGACAGAAATGGAAAAATCATCGCGGTATACGCGGTTTAACGTAAAATTATCAGCATATGCAATAAGACCAAGGCGCGGGAAATTTTGTAATGCCTTATAAATATGTGCGATTTCTGCGGCGGCTTGGTGGATTCTGTAACGATAATCTCCTCGAGTGAAATGGCTGACACCAAGGGGCAGTACCATAATCGGCTTGTGCCGATGGAAGGAGTGATAAAAGGTCTCAAAGTTATCAAGGACATCAGTAAACCCCTTCTCGTAATCCCAACATGCCAGCAACGGCAACGCGACCCAATCAACCGCAAAATGCCCGGGGTAAAAGGAGCTTGACGGCGTAGCCGTATAGCTCGGCGCAACCCAAACAAAGGCCGCCATAGGCGCGTGGGCATGAAAAGTGTTTCTGGCTTGACGAAACAAGAGCGTATACTCTGCGGGCATTCGCGTATGCGTTTCGTCGGGGTAGAAGACTATAAACATAGGCAAGTTAAATGACCCTAAGCGTTGAGCCAAGTAAATTAGCAGCTCCACCTCGGGGATGTCATAAAGGTCGGGATTTGTAGGCGGGTGGATAATCAACATAGGCGTAGCAAGAGATGCTATACAATGCAACAACCACGAGATAGGAAGCTCCTCACCCAACTCCATCTCATTTACAAAAACAGCATGTCGTTTACCCGCCGCATACTCAAACTCCCGTATACCCGTGCTTTCCGAAAGCCACGCAGCCAAATATATGCCTTCCACCGGCTCATACATAGCAGCAGAAGTCTCCACACGATAAAAAATCGTAAACGCCTGAGGAGAAACATCCTCCGCCGCCTTAACAACAGTCTCAGACATAATCCCCCCCTGAAATCGAGGTATCCCAATAATCTGCGGCGGATTATCCGTCATACACGACGTTAACACAAACAACACAAACAATAATAAAAAAACTTTTTTCATTTTTAAGGCTCGCTTTTTTTTTTTAGAGATTAAGACCTTGGGGGAAAACCTTTTCTGAAGAAAAGGTTTTCCCCCAAACCCCCCTTTCC
>WQRQ01000156.1 GCA_009786685.1 Defluviitaleaceae bacterium | reverse complement strand
TAGGCGGGTGTCTATGGCTTTTAGGTCTTTGTAGTAGTCGCTGGCGTATCCTTTTGCGGCTTCTGTGGGGTGGTTTGTTATGAATGTTTTCCAGAGGGTGCTGTTGTTGTGTAGGTCGGTGAGGGTGTGTGAGGCATAGCCTTGGGCAAAGGGGTCGCCCCGGTGGGCGCGTGAAAAATCGCGGATTATTTTTTCCCAACCCACGTTGTCGGTTACTTGTCCCCATTTTTCTTCGCTCACCGGGCATAGGTGGGTTGTTTTTTTTGCGGGGCCTATGTTTTTCATTTCCGCGCCTTGGTATTCGGCGCGGTAGTGGATGGCGTCGGGCGAGATTGCGCCAAGCATGAATTGTGCGGCTTCTTTTTGCGGTAATGGATTTTTTTCTAAAATGCGCCATGCGACGCACATGTGAGTTAGTGGAAAGGGCATGGAAAACCTCCGTGTTTTTTGGTATTATATAAAATAAGGAGTGTGTGCAAAAATGTCTTATACCGCATTATACCGCAAAATTAGGCCGCGTACATTTAAAAATATTGTTGGGCAGCCGCATATTGTGCGTGCGCTGGTTAATCAGTTGGTTAGCGGGCAGGTTAGTCATGCCTATTTGTTCTGTGGGACGCGTGGGACGGGGAAGACCTCGGCGGCCAAGATTTTGGCACGGGCGATAAATTGCCCCGAGCAACAGGACGGCGAGCCTTGTAATGAGTGCGAAATGTGCAAGAGTATCCTCGCAGAACGCTGCTTGGATGTCGCGGAAATAGACGCGGCTTCTAATAACGGCGTGGAGAATATCCGCGATTTGCGCGATGAGGTAAAGTATCTGCCTAATGAGGGGCAGTTTAAGGTTTATATCGTAGATGAGGTGCATATGCTGTCGGGCGCGGCGTTTAATGCGTTGCTTAAAACGCTGGAAGAGCCGCCTTCGCATGTTATTTTTATTTTGGCGACGACCGACCCGCAGAAAATACCTGCGACTATTTTGTCGCGTTGCCAGCGGTATGATTTTAGGCGGATTTCTGCCGTGGATATGGTGGCGGCTTTGCGCGGGCATTTGGAAGGCGAGGACGTGGATTTTGAAGAAGCGGCGTTAGATTATATTGCTTATCATTCTGATGGGGCAATGCGTGACGCGGTTAGCTTGCTCGACCAGTGCATCAGCTTTGGCGAAGGCGAAGGGCTTTCCTTGGCGAAAGTGCGCGAGGTGCTTGGTGCGGTGGATAGGGCGCAGTTGTTTGAGTTTACCGACGCACTGGCAACGGCGGACACTGCCGCTATTATCGGCATAATCGCGTCTGCCATGGACGCGGGGCGTGATGTTAGCCAGTTTGCTAACGACCTTGTTAGGCATTTTAGGGATGTGCTGGTGGCGGGGCTTACCGACGGGGAAGCTAAGCTAAAGGAGCAGGCGGGGCGTGTATCCAAGGAGAATTTAATGAGGTATATCGCGGCTTTTTCCGAGACTATTCGTGAGATGAAGTTTGTGCCGCATATGCGCACGGCGTTTGAAGTTTGTGCTTTGAAAATTTGTATGCCGGTGGAGACGCAGCAAGCGCGTCATGTTGAAATGCCTGCCAGCCCGGTATCTGTGCCGCTTGGAGCGGTTAATTCAAAAACATCTACTACGGTTGTAGAAACACCCGCTAGACCAGTCTCCGCGCCGCCCGGCGAGGTTTTGTCAAAAACATCTACGCCTGCTTCGGGTTATGTGAATAGCCGCGAGCGTACTTCGCTCGCAATTGCGGGTAAAGGCGAATTAATTCGCCCAAGCTGGAAGCGATTTTGCTTAAAGCTTCCTATTCCCATACGCTCTATATGTGTGCGTTGCGAGGTGGAGGAGGTTAATGGGATGTTGAAAATCTACTGCGGTGATGAGACCAGCCAAAAATTAATCGAGGGCAAACAGGCCATCATACGCGAGCAGCTTGCGGACTTTTTTAATTTAACAACGCCGCCAAACCTTGCCATAGAGGTGAGAGAGGCGTACAATAAGCCAATAGAAAAAACAGAAGAGCCGCCATTGCCCGGGACGCATGGGCGAGCAGCTCCCGGAAACGGGAGCGACCAGCCCGAGCCGCCTCCGCAAGAAGAGGACGACTGGGCAACGATGGAGCAAGTACAAGAAATGTCGCCGGGCGATGAGGAATGGTAGATGCATGTATATATTTTGAATAGGAGCAACAATTATGAAATTGATTGTAATATTTGGAGCAAGCGCGGTAGGAAAGATGACAGTTGGGCAAGAATTGGCAAAACTAACCGATTTGCGCCTTGTTCATAATCATATGATTATTGAGCCTATTTTTGAAATATTTGGTAGACGCGATGAGGATACAGAAAAACAATTCACAGAATTAATATTTGAAAGAATTTCAAATTCAGATTTATGCGGAATGATTTTCACTCATTTTTGGTCACTTAATAATAAAACCCATTGGGCATATGTTGAGCATCTTGTTGACATATTTAGACGAAAAGGAGCAAATATTTACTTTGTTGAATTAATTGCTTCGCAAGAAATAAGACTTCAACGAAATGGTACGGAAAACAGACTGCAACACAAGCCAACAAAGCGAAATGTTGAGGCATCAAATGCAAGGCTAATAGAATTGGACAAAAAAATACGTATTGAAACGCTCGATGGAGAAGTACCCTATGAGAATTATGTGAAAATTAACAATACTGATTTACTACCAAGCGTTGTTGCACAGATGATAAAAGATAAGTTTTCATTATAACAATGATGAATGCCCGCGCCATTGAAAAAATAGATGGCTAAGAGGACATGTAGTATAAATTGAAAGGAGAATTTTAAAATGCCAAAAGGATTTGGAGGCGGTTTCGGCGGCGGAATGCCGGGCGGAATGAACATGAATCAACTGATGAAGCAAGCGCAAAAAATGCAGAAGCAAATGGCGGATGCGCAAGAGGCTTTGGCGGAAAAAAAGCTGGAGGTATCTGCGGGCGGGGGTGCGGTAAAAATCACGATTAATGGCGAAAAGCAGATACTCGACCTTGTGATTTCGCCCGATGTTGTAGACCCTGACGACGTGGAAATGCTGCAAGACCTCGTGATGAGCGCGGTAAACGAGGCGATTAGACAGATGGACGAGTCGATAAATTCCCAGATGTCGAAAATAACGGGCGGGATGAACTTGCCCGGTATGTTTTGAGCGGGGTTTTGACATTTAAACCTCTCAAGCAATGTTAACTGGAGGCTTGTAATGAACATCTACGGACAACATGTGACGCGGCTAATCGAAGAATTTTCGCGTTTACCCGGTATAGGAGGCAAGTCTGCACAGCGGCTCGCCTTTTATATTATCCATTTGCCCGAGGAAAGAGCCGAGGCTTTGGCCGGCTCGATATTGTCGGCGCGGCGCAATGTTAGATATTGCGCGACTTGTTGCGCGCTCACGGACGCAGACCCTTGTTCGATTTGCGCAAATGTAAAACGTGACACGGCTACGATAATGGTGGTGGAAGACCCTCGCGACATGGCCGCCTACGAGCGCACCGGCGAATACAGCGGACTGTACCACGTACTACACGGCGCGATTTCGCCAATGCATGGCGTTGGGCCAAATGACTTGACGATTGCCGCGCTTTTAAAGCGGCTTCAGGAGCAGCCCACCGAAGAAGTAATTATCGCCACAAACCCCAACGTCGAGGGCGAAGCCACAGCACTGTATATCGCGAAAATTCTCAAGGAAACAGGCATAAAAGTAACCCGCATAGCCCACGGTGTACCCGTAGGCGGCGATTTGGAATTTGTAGACGAAGTAACTCTATCCCGCGCACTGGAGGGGCGGCGTGAAATTAATTAACCGACTACTCGCCACAGAATACATGGTAAAACCTGAAAAACGCCATGGAGAAATCCCCGATAGCCGAGAGGCTTACGGGGCTTCTTTGCGTATTGCGTTGCCTGCTGTGGTGGAAATGGTAAGCATGTCGCTCATGGGTATGATTGATACGATAATGGTAGGTCGGCTGGACGCACACGGTGTCGCCGTAGCGTCGGTGGGGCTTACGATACAACCGCGTATGATATTTTTGGCGATTTTTTTTGCGTTAAATATTTCTGTGACGGCGATAATTGCGCGGAATAAGGGCGCGGGAGATATGCGTGCGGTGCGTAGCTGTTTAAAAACCGCGCTGGTCATAAACTTGATTTTAGGTGTGCTTGTTACGGTTATCTCGGTGTCGCTGGCGAGGCCTATGATGATGATTTCCGGGGCGCAGGCAGATACTATCGCACCCGCGACTTCGTATTTCAGGATTACCAGCTTTGCGTTGCTTTTTCAGGTTATGACAATGACAATTTGTGCAGCACAACGAGCCTGCGGTAATACGAAGATTACGATGAAGGTAAATGTAGTCGCGAAGGTACTTAGCGTCGTGCTTAATTTTTTACTCATAGAAGGCCGCTTAGGCTTTCCGCGGATGGAAGTGGACGGCGCAGCATGGTCTACGGTAATAGCGGCTTTTGTGGCCTTTTGCTTGGCCGCATACACCGTCGTACACCGCAATAGTCCACTTTATATAAATCTAAATGTTAAAGTTTTGGTCAACCTTTTTCAAAAGGTTGTGGGGTTTGGGGCAAAGCCCCACGGTCTTGATTTTGATTTTCAAATGCTTCGGAAAATAGGTAAACTCACTTCGGGGAGTATTGTTGAGCAGATTGGGCTTAGGGTTGGGTTTTTTCTGTACGCGCTTGTGGTGGCTAATTTGGGGACGGAGGAGTTTGCGGCGCATTTAATTGTTATGCAGCTTATGGCTTTGAGTTTTACTTTTGCTGATGGGATTGGGATTGCGACGACTTCGCTTGTGGGGCAGAATTTGGGCAAAAAAAGACCCGACCTTTCCACTGTGTATGGGAAGATTGGGCTTAGGTTGGCTATTTTTTGTGCGTTGGCTTTGAGTGGGATTTGTGTAGTTTTTCGGTTTTGGTTTCCTATGCTGTTTTCTGCGTATGAGGGCATAATCGAGACTGCGGCGGGTTTGATTTTGATACTTGCGGTGATTATGCCGTTTCAGACGGCGCAGGTGGTTATGGGGGGTAGCTTACGGGGCGCGGGCGATACGAGGTTTGTCGCGCTTACCATGATTTTGACTGTGGGGATTT
>WQRQ01000155.1 GCA_009786685.1 Defluviitaleaceae bacterium | reverse complement strand
AACCGTCCCGACGGAGCGGCGGCGAAAAACCGTGTTTTTCGCGGTTTTGCCGCGACAGACGGGACGAATTTCGAATTAATTCGCTATAACAGTGTAGTCACATGGAAGAAGATAGTTCTTCTAATCTGTGCAGAGCATATCTGAACGCCGATTAAAGCATTGTGTGGAGTTCATTTCTCTAATACAAACCAACGGCGATTTTTCCCCCAACCTTCACTTCTGATACTTCCGGATTTTTTTAGTGCTCTTATATATGCTTCTGTATGAAAAATATCAATCCCTATAGTATCGCATATATATCCTGTTGTTACAGCCGAGTTATCTCGAATAATTGAAATTATTGCTTGTTGTATTTCAATATTTTTTGTATCGAAAAATAAAAGTGATTTGAAATTAAATTTTCTTCTGATAAATTCACCTGTTCCATATACGATTGTTACAAGTGTAAATAAAAATAAGATAATTCCAATCTGATATAGCATATGCAAATTAGGCTGAGTCCACCGAAGCCCTAAAGGTGGCCATAAATCAAATGCGTCAATAATAATAGAGCTTAACCAAATAAGCCCTGCTAAAACAAGTGTTTCAATTGAAAAAAAAACTTTTATTCTGTAAAGTATATTTGCTACATATCTCTCTCCGAGCCTCAACTTAACACCACCTAAAAACAAAGTAAAACACACTAACGCCTTATATCTATGGTTTTTCGCGCTGCCCTATGGCTTGCTCTGCTGCGTACATTGCGCGGATTAGCGTGGTCTCATCCATATGGCGGGCGAAAAAGTACATTCCGAGCGGTATGCCGTTTAGCTTTTTGCCGATGGGGATTGTCCCTGCGGGGAAGCCTGTCAGCGGGGCGATTGTCAGGTATTCGCTTGCGCCTACGAGTACGTCGAGGTTATTTTGTGAGAAAATTTTATGCAAATCTTTGATTGCGTTTTCGCGGCGGCGCAGGGCCTTGATGTATTCCGATTCGGCGGCTTTGCCTTTTGTTTCTAAGCATTCCAGTAGGATGGACTGCCCGTATTTTAGACATTTTTCGGCGTTGGCCTCGTTAAATGCCACTATGTCTTTTAGGCTGCGGCAATGCTGTGGACGCGCCGTGTATGCAAACGAGTTTAGATATTGGCTGATGGCGGGTGCAAACTCGTATTTTGCGATTTTGTCGCCTATATAGTCCCATGGTTTTTCGGGTGTTACGCCTTGTATGTCTTTTGTTATTACTGCGCCTGCGGCTTCCAGCTTTTTTATTGCCTCGGAAATAGCGGGGTCGGCTTCGTTTTCGTGGTAAATGCCTATTCGCAGTCCGCGAATGCTTGCATTTTCCAGACCTGTTGTGTAGTCCTTGGCAGCATTGCTTATGCCTCCACCCCAGACATTTACCGCGCCATGGCCATACATACTGTCAAACTGTCCGCGCATTCCGCCCAGTAACGCCGCCGCGTCCTTGACCGTGCGAGCCATTGTGCCGGCGGTGTCCAGCGTGCCGGAAATAGGAACTATGCCCTGCTGGGACAAAAGCCCCGACGAGGGTTTTATTCCTACGATTCCGTTTGCGGCGGCAGGGCCTATAATCGAGCCGCATGTTTCTGTGCCGACGCTCACCGTGCACAAATTTGCCGCGACGGATACCGCTGAGCCGCTGCTGGAGCCGCTAGGGTCGGCGTCCGGGTTGTACGGATTTTTCACCTGCCCACGAAGGGAGCTGTAGCCGCTTGGCATATCATCTGCCATCCAGTTTGACATCTCCGTCATGTTTGCTTTGCCCAAAATTATCGCGCCGCTGTTGCGTAGGTTTTGTATTAGCATCGCGTCGTACATCGGGTAGTAGTCGGCAAGGGCAAGGCTGCCTGCGGCGGTTTGCATTTTATCCATTGTATTTATATTGTCTTTTATCATCACGGGGATACCGTGCAATGTCCCGCGCAGCATTCCTTTTGTGCGTTCGTCGTCCATCATTTGGGCGGCGGAGAGTGCGTCGGGGTTTATTTCCGATACGGAGTTTAGGCTGCCGTCGTATTCTGCGATTCTTTCCAAGTACATCATTACAAGCTCGCGATAGGTGATTTCCTTTGCAGCTACTGCTGCTTGGATTTTTTCGATTGTTGTTTCTTCCAATATAAAATTACTCATACGAAATCATCTCCCCTAAGATATGTCTTTCTGCGATTTGCAGGCCGCCCAGCTTGATATTGTTGCCGTCCAGCACACGGCTCACCGTATCGAAGGCCAGCATGGGTGTGTTGTTTTCTTCGCTTAGGTGCGCCAGAAATACATGGGTTTTGTTTGGTACGGCTACCTCGGCAAGCAGCATTCCTGCTTGGGCGTTGGACAGGTGTCCGTGATTGCTTGCTACACGGGCTTTTAGGGCGCGGTGATAGCGGCTTCGCTCCAGCATTTCCGGGTCGTGGTTGCTTTCCAGCAGGATTACACGGGCGTTTTTTAGGCGTTTTTTTACCTCGTCGGTGGCGTGGCCGAGGTCTGTGGCTATTACCATTTTTTCGCTTTTGTTGATAAGCGAACGGAACGCGTAGCCCACGGGCTGCGTGGCGTCGTGCGGGATGTCAAAGGCCGTCACCTTTGCGTCGCCTATGGTGAGCGGCTTGTTTGGCTCGATTATTTTAACTAATGCTTCATCAATTTGGCCTAAACTATTATGGCGCAAAAAATAACGCCACGTAAGCGGCGTGGCGTAAACGGCGGCCTTTAAACGGCGCGCCACCACACCCGCGCCCGCGATATGGTCGCGATGCTCGTGTGTGATAAAAATGCCGTCGAGGCTGCGGATATTCATTTGTTGGAGTGCATGTTCTATTTTTTTGCCGCTTACCCCTGCGTCTATCAGGAAGCTCTTGCCACCAATACCAAGGTAGTAAGCGTTGCCGCCGGAGCCGCTTGCTATTGTAAAAAAATTCATTCCTTCTCTATCCTTTTTATATCCGCGCCGAGGGAGCGGAATTTTTCTTCGAAGCGTTCGTAGCCGCGGTCCAGATGGCCTACTTCTCCGATGACTGTTTCGCCCTTGGCGGCCAGCCCCGCCAGAATAAGTGCCGCACCTGCGCGTAAATCCGTGGCCATTACCTCCGCACCCGTGTAAATGCAGGAGCCTTTTGTGACGGCCACGCGGCCTTCTACTTTAAGCTGTGCGCCGAGGCGGCGGATTTCGTTTACATAGCGGTAGCGCGCCTCAAATACGTTTTCCGTAACAATGCTTGTCCCCTGCGCGGTGCAAAGCAAGGTTGTCATCTGCGGCTGCAAGTCCGTAGGGAAGCCGGGGTAAAACGCCGTTTTTATTTCGCAGCCACGCAAGCCCTCCGGGTTTGCGTGTACTCTTATCCAGTCGTCTCCTTCGGTGATGGTGCAGCCCATTTCCTTTAGCTTGGATGTTACGCTGTCCATGTGCTTTGGAATGATATTTTCTACGGTAACGTCGCCGCCTGTAATCGCCGCAGAAATCATATACGTCCCCGCTTCAATAGGGTCGGGCAAAACGGTGTACTCGCCGCCGCTTAGGTAATTTACTCCCTTTACGCGGATGTTTGCCGTACCCGCGCCGTATATTTTTGCGCCTATTTTATTCAAAAAGCTCGCGGCGTCTACCACGTGAGGCTCTTTTGCCGCGTTTTCTATCAGTGTCGTGCCTTCGGCGAATACTGCCGCCATCATTATGTTAATTGTCGCGCCTACGCTGGGGCAGTCCAGGTAGACATTCGCGCCCTTTAGTCCGTTTTCTGCGGTTAGCTTAACTACGCCATGCTCTTGCGAGCAGGTCGCGCCCAGCGCGGTAAAGCCCTTTAGATGATAGTCAATCGGCCTTGCGCCAAGGTCGCAGCCGCCCGGCCGCGATACCTCCGCATAGCCGTATTTGCCCAGCATTGCACCCATAAAATAATAAGACGCTCGCATATTTCTGGCAAACTTTTCGTCTAAAGTTTGACACGTCATATTGCGTGTGTCCACACGTAGGGTATGCTCGTCTTCAAATTCGCAACGCACCCCCATGGAGCGCATTGCGTTTATCATGTTTGACACATCTTCGATTTGCGGCAGATTATCTATAACGCAAATTTCGCCCGCAGCTATAGAAGCAGGCAAAATTGCTACGGCGGCGTTTTTTGCACCGCTTATATTTACATTACCCTTTAACGCATTTTGACCATTGATAACGATGTACTCCATTGCGCACACACGTCCCCCGATAAGTAATTAGGTTGTACAAAGACAAGTATAACACAAAATTTTTGTAATGAAAATGAAATTTTTTAGAGGCAAAACAGGGATAAACAAAAAACCGCTCCGAGCCTGTGGATACAAGGCACGGAGCGGTTTTAACCAAAAAAACATTTTTAACGAGAATACCCTATTACAAAACCAAGGTCAAACCACATATCTACAGAGTTTTCTGCGTTGTCGCCTATGATTACGGTGAGGATGTTTTCTCCGGGGCGAAGGGCGGATAATAGGTTTGTGCGGCTTGCGCTGTCGTGGGCAAGTACGTTTTCGTTGCCTTCGAGCATGTATCCCGTGTTTCTTCCGTAGAAGTCGGAGTTGATGTTAAAGGTACGGGTACGTGCGTCGGAATTCGCGCCTATATATTGGTCAAAGCCTGTTGTTTCTGCAAGCAGGTCGTCGCCGTAGGCCAGGCCGAATGGTGCGCCTATTCTTACGCGGCTGCCTATGCGGTGGGTGTTGTAGCGGTATACTTCTACGCCGTTTATAAACATAATCATGCTGTCGTCGATGATATGCACACCGCTGACATCTGTAACGCGGGACGCGCTAAAGTCCGACGGCAAGTAAAACACGGTGGAGAAGTAATGGAAAGGAACATTAGGCGCGTCGGGGAATGCTAACCCTGCGGCCGTGTGCTGATGGTTTGTCGGCGGTGTGTTGCCGAGGACGCCGATACCCGCTGATTTGATTTGCAAACCGGGTGGGAGTGTCGCGAGGGTTTCCGTTTCCAACATCGGGACGGCGTGGTAGCCGCCGCGTAATTCTCCAAAGCCTGCGAAGGAGCGTACTGTCGGCCAGTTACTGAACACATTGCGGTCGAATGCGCCTTCGAGGATACCCGATTGCCATGTTACGTTTCCGCCGCTTGCGGTGAATGGTTGATATGCGTAGTGGTAGGTTGTTCTTCCA
>WQRQ01000154.1 GCA_009786685.1 Defluviitaleaceae bacterium | reverse complement strand
GGCGGGAGCCTTTAGCGGCCGCCGCCGTGCCGGCAGTGGCGGCTACTTCAAGATGGTCTTAGAGTTTATAGGTTTAAGAAAACCTGCGGAAAAATTAGTAGACGAAACGGTCTAAAAATCTCTTAAAAAAGGAGCAGGGGCAGCAGTGTACACACGCCCCACGGATTTTTAACAAAAAACACCTTCTAAGCCGCATTAATATTGTATTTTTATCAAAAATATTTTGTCTTGAAACAGTCATTTGAAGACAAACCCAGGGGGTTTAAAATGAATGTAAGAAGTGAAGTAAAAAAGAGTGGTTTTTATAAAGAATTATGTCCCGGCTGGGCAGGGGTTACTACTAAGTATTTAGGTGCAACAGAAAAAAAGGTACTCCCCACCATAGACAATATTTACTACTCTGTTTTTATCCAAGGCGACGGGACAAGCCCTGTAACAATAGACAATATAATGCCTTTGCTGGAAGGGCTGGACATATCCAAACAGGCCGCAAACTTCATGCATGAGCCCGTGGATTTTTCTCACGGCCTGTTCGTAACGTTAAAGAGCTATAAATTTTACGTTTACTGCCTAACGCAAACAGATTTATACGATATTTTTTTATGTTACACCCTGCCAAACGTAGAAACACCGCGCATAGTAGTACAGCTTCGCGCCCTGGGGCTTTGGACACGAGGCGTAGACAATATCTTGATGGAATCATATTTAAAGGTCGAGGAGTTGCTTTCTGCCTATAACCTAAAAATAGCAAAGTGCCGAGAGCAGCGTATTGACTACTGTTATCACGTAAATAGTATAGCAAGCCCAAGCAAGCTATTTAGGGAAACAAAAGGCAAAATGAAAAACCTGCATACAAATCTAAGAGATTTTTATTTGCATGGTGATATTGAACACGACGCCGATGGGACGATAGTACACAAGGACTATATTTGTTTTGGAAGTAAAAAGTCCAATAACGTTCGCGCTCGCGTATACGATAAGGTCAAAGAAGTAATAGAAATGGGCTACAAGTCGTTTTTCTTTGAAATATGGCACGAAAAAGGCTTGATATCCTATTATGACAAGTGGTGCATGGAATACGCCTTCCCCTACAAAAATGTAGATTACTTGGCAAAAGCTCGTCTTGCGTTTTACGTAGAATATGGCACCGACCCCGTCCGTCGCGCAGACTATGATGAAATATTAAAAAATCCCAATGCCGGCCTGATGGATTTTAAGCGCGTAGCTGATGAATTTATGCCAAAAACTACACCTGTACTAAACATAGAATACGAAACAAAACGCAAATTTTACTACCATTCGGAGGATTTCATAGAATCATGCAAAATAGACTGGACACGCGAAAGCACAATCCCCGAGCCATTAAAGCGCATTTATCGCATAATTGACAACAAAATCCTTTACTTAGACTATTTAACCAAACGCACCCTGTCATTTTACAGCGGTAAAGATGAAGCCGGTAATCCGAAATATTTACCGTGGTGGGAACGCCTGCGCAATACGAAGCTTGACGGCCTAAAAACTAACGAGAAACTGCTCCGGGACTACACACACCATATGGACAAGCAAGCGGTGCAAAAACGCGCAATAAACGCCGTGGCGTCGTTTGCTGTATACGATGATAAGCTTGATACCGGTTTTGTTGAGGATTTATCTGATTTTATCGCAGATATATCTGACAACCAAGCTCATAAGATGGGGCTTTACTTCTCGGATGAGGCCGGGAACACAGTGGACGATGTAAGCGGTGAACTTATAAAAAGTTACGCCACCCAAAAGGCTAAGAAGGAAATCCAGTTGAAAAACAGAAAAAAGAAAAGGGATTTTAATGATGATACAAAATGCTCTTGATTCCTTTATTTTAGACCAGCGGTTAAAGGGAAGCACGGAAAAAACCGTATCCGGATACGAGTGGTTTATCGGCAAGTTCATTACATGGCTTGCCGATTTTGGCGTAGAAAATGCAAACTCGCTAACGGTGCAACACACCCAAGGTTATCAGCTCCATTTGTGTAGCCGCCAATGTGAAAACAAAAATCAGCCACTAACCCGGCGCACGGTGCGCACCTACATGCGGCATGTGCGTATTTTTCTGTCTTTTTGCTTTGCCGAAAGCATAATAAATGAGCCGATACATATAAAAATGAAGCTGCCGAAGGCAGAAAAACCCGTGATAGAAATATTGACGGATGAAGAAAGTAGTCATCTTTTATCGCGCTTTGGTGACGATGTCCTCGGCTGCCGCGACCGTGCCATAATTTGCCTGATGTTGGATTGTGGTTTGCGTCTTTCGGAAGTTGCCGGGTTGCGGTTATCGGATATAAATTTTGATAACCGTTACATAAAGGTAACAGGAAAAGGCCGAAAGCAGCGCATTGTACCTATCGGCCAGCTTGCCGTGCAAGCGGTTGTTAAATATAATTATCGTAGAAATGCTTCCGGCCGGGAACAATTATTTTTTTCTTCCCGACAAAGCCCGTTAACGCCCAGCGGTATCGGGCAGCTTATGAAACGCCTAAAAGCCCAAACAGGAATTCTGAGGCTACACGCTCATCTTCTCCGGCACACGTTCGCCACCAACTATTTAATCTATGGGATAGGTGACGTATATGAGTTGTCCAGAATCCTTGGCCATGCCGACATAAAGATAACCGAGGGGTATGTACAGCTTGCGAATTATTACAAGCTATTACAGAATCGAAACCGTCAGACGTATTTAGACATAAAAGAAGCCCGACAAGTCAACGAAGGTTGATTTATCGGGCTTTGTGCATGATGTACGAGAAAGGATTTGAACCCTCGACCTTCTGATCCGTAGTCAGACGCTCTATCCAGCTGAGCTACTCATACATGTTTCGCACGAAGAGGAGTATAGCATACATGCTTATAATAATGCAAGTACTTTTTTAGATATCGTTTATGATACTTTACGATAAATTCTCAAAGTATTGCTTCCCCGCAAAAAGTTTAGGCCTAATTTTAGACGATTACAGCACATTTATTTACGATATGCGCTATAATGGGTTGAAATTGTAAGTTGCTAACGGAAAGGTTTTGAAAAAATGTTTGTAGACAATGTAAAAATCACAATAGAGTCGGGGCGCGGAGGGCATGGGAATATTAGCTTTCGGCGCGAGAAGTATGTGCCAAACGGCGGGCCGGACGGCGGAGACGGCGGTTTGGGCGGCAATATTGTATTTATGGCGGACAGTGGGATTAATACGCTGATGGATTTTCGCTACAAGAAGGTGTTTAGGGCGGAGGATGGCGTAAACGGAGGCGGGAGCAAATGCAAGGGCCGCAACGGAAACGACCTTATTCTAAAAGTCCCCGTGGGTACGCTGGTGCGCTACGGCTGGGAAACAGACGAAACAGGAAGCCCAAGCGGTCTTGTTATGGCCGACCTAAAAACCCCCGGCGAGAGCAGAATTTTAGCAAAGGGCGGACGCGGGGGCAGAGGAAATCAGCACTTTGCGACACCTGCACGCCAAGCACCTAAGTTTTCTGAGGACGGGAAGGCAGGAAAGTCGTATCAGGTGACGCTGGAGCTTAAATTAATCGCGGATGTTGGCATTATCGGATTTCCTAATGCGGGTAAGTCTACGTTACTTTCTCGTGTTACAAAGGCAAATCCTAAAATCGCGAGTTATCAGTTTACTACGCTTTCGCCTAATCTTGGTGTGGTGCGGCATGATGTTGGGCGGGATTTTGTGCTGGCGGATATTCCCGGGCTTATTGAGGGGGCGAGCCAAGGTGTTGGGCTTGGCTTTGACTTTCTGCGGCATATCGAGCGGACCCGGGTGCTTTTGCATGTGGTGGACGCGGCGCGGTTGGAAGACGACCTTACACCCACGCAGGCAGTGGAAAAAATCAATGCCGAGCTTGACGCGTTTAACCCCACCTTGCTACAACGCCCGCAAATCATTGCCGCCAACAAAGCCGACCTTCCTCTCGACGAGGCGTATATGGAGGAGCTTTACGCATTTGCGGCGGAGAAGGGCTGGCAGGTATTTAAAATTTCCGCAGCCACAAACAGCGGCATGGAAGACCTAATGCGCGGCATAGTGGAAATGCTAAAGGACGCGCCTGAAATCGAGGATTTTGAGCCGGACTACGAAACCTACTTCGAGCCGGAGCGCACCGAGGAATCCATCACAATCGAGAAAATAAAAGAGGGCTACTTCCGCGTGGAAGGCCCCGGTATAGAGCGTATGCTTGGCTACACAAATATGGCGGACGAACGCGGTTTTGCGTTCTTCCAAAGGTTTATGCGGGAGCGCGGTATCATCGACCGCCTTGAGGAATTGGGCATAGAAGAAAATGACACCGTGCAGCTATATGAGCTTGAATTTGACTACTGGAAGTAACCCTTCATCAAAATGGCCTAAATTTTTGACATTTTTCAGAAAGGTGTCACAGCCCCGGGGTTGCGTCCTACGAATTCTTCCAGGCTTAGGATATTATTGTCATGCATATAATTTGAAATAGTTTCGCCAACAAAGGTTATGTGCCACGGCTCGTGGATATAGCCTGTTATGTGCGTTGTTTCTGCGCGGTAGCGTACTATAAAGCCGTGGTGGTGGGCGTTTGCGGCTACCCATCTGCCCGTGGGTGACGGGCCGCCTGCATCCAAAAGGCCACCGGGTCCCCATAGGTCCAGTGCGCGGCCTGTTTGATGCTCGCTGTGGTGCGGGCGAGCTACTCGACCGTCGCGTCTGCCACCGTTTATCCATAGCTCCGACTGCCGCGTGGCCGTACGATACGCCGACGTTACGGAGAGGTCAAACCCCGCGTTTTGTGAGGCTTCGCGCAGGCTACGGAATGCCGCTGCGGTCTCGGGCGTGGCGAGCAGGTGGCAGTAGTCGTGATTAACCGGCACAAGCTCGGCAGGCACAAATCCATAGGGCAAGCGGTACGTGGGCGATATAAAAAGCGGGTTTGGCTGGTGGTTTATTCTTATCTGGGAATAAAACGGTACATGCACGGAGGCATTTACCTTCCAGATAACCGTCTCGATGTCTAAGTCGGGGCGTTCTCGCCAAAATTCTGCGTAGAGGTCGGAGTTGTCGTGCATGTAAAAGGGCAGAGCCATATATTGCTGCGGAATCGGCGGCGCAGGCTCCGACGTAACGGGCGGCGGTGCGGGGGTAGGCGAAACGGGCATGA
>WQRQ01000153.1 GCA_009786685.1 Defluviitaleaceae bacterium | reverse complement strand
GAGGCTTGGGGTTATCGGGCTTGGGGCTATTGGCGGGCTTGTGGCTAACGCTTGTCGGCTTTTGGGCATGAGCGTGGTGGGTTACGACCCGTTTATTTCTGTTGACGCGGCTTGGGGGCTTTCTCGAGGGGTGCGTAAGGCTCCCGATTTGGACACGCTGCTGGCCGAATGCGATTATATTTCGCTTCATATTCCTGTGACCGGCGAGACTAAGGGCTTCTTTAATAAGGAAATGTTTGCTAAATGCAAAAAAGGTGTTCGTATTATCAATACTGCTCGTGCCGAGCTTGTGGACGACGCTGCGTTGCTTCACGCTATAGATGACGGAACGGTTTTCTGCTATGTCACCGACTTCCCTACGGAAAATATGCTGGGGCATAAGCGGATTGTTCCGATTCCGCACCTTGGGTCTTCCACTCCGGAATCCGAAGATAACTGCGCTACCATGGCGGCTTCGCAGGTGCGCGATTATCTTTTGTACGGCAATATTAAAAATTCCGTTAACTTCCCTAACTGTGAACTGCCTTATGTGGGCAAAAAGCGGATTTGTGTGATTCATCGCAATCTGCCAAAGGTTATTAACCCCGTGACAACCATGCTCGCAGACCGTTCCAGCAATATCGCCAACATGCTGATGAAAAGCCGTGGCGACTATTCCTACGCGATGATAGACGTGGACTGCCCCGACCTCGGCAACATCGAGGCCGAAATCGCAGCCTTGCCAAACATTATCAAGGTAAGGGTGATATAGATGGGCGTGACAGTAAGAGCATTTAAAGCAGTGCGCCCAACGCCCGAGCTTGCTGCAAAAGTGGCAGCACTGCCCTACGACGTAATGAACACGGAAGAAGCCCGAGAAATGGCAGCAGGCAACCCGCACTCATTTTTGCATGTGGACAAGGCAGAAATTGACCTTCCCGCGTCCACCGACCCATACAGCGCGGAGGTTTACACCAAGGCGAAAGAAAATTTAGTGTCTTTAATAAAAACCGCAATGCTCCAAGACGAACAACCAAATCTATACATCTACCGCCTAACGGGCTACGGCCAAACCCAAACAGGCCTCGCCGCCTGCGTAAGCGCGGCAGAATACGAACTCGGCATGATAAAACGCCACGAGTTTACCCGCCCGGACAAGGAACAAGACCGCATAAGCCACATGGAAGCCTGCGAAGCACACACAGGCCCCATCTTCCTCGCATACCGTTCAAACGAATCGGCAAAGCCCGAGGAAATCATGGCAGAATGCGTAAAACAAACTCCAACCTACGATTTCACAGCAGAAGACGGCGTGCGCCACGAAATGTGGGTAGTCTCCGACAAGGCCGTGCAAGACGCACTTATCGGTGCGTTCCGCGAAATCTCATATCTATACATCGCAGACGGCCACCACCGCAACGCCACCGCCGTAAAAGTAGCCCACGCCCGCAACGAAAAAATCACAGCAACAGGCGGAGAGCTTGACCCCAATGCCGAGCATGATTTTTACCTGGCCGTAATCTTCCCGCATACGCAGCTAAAAATACTGGACTACAACCGCGTAGTAAAAGACCTAAACGGCATGGACGAAGCCGCATTTTTAGACAAATTGAGCGAAACCTGGAACGCGGAAAAGTCCCCCACCCCCGTAAAGCCAAGCAAAAAACACGAAGTCGGTATGTATATGGCAAAACAGTGGTACAAGCTAACAGCCAAAAACCCGCCGCCCGAAAGCGACGCAATAGGCAACTTGGACTGCTCCGTCCTACAAAACACCCTACTCTCCCCCATCTTGGGCATAGCCGACCCCCGCTCCGACAAACGAATAGACTTTGTAGGCGGAATCCGAGGGTTAGAGGAGTTGGAAAAGCGAGTAAACAGCGGCGAAATGAAAGTAGCCTTCGCACTATTCCCCACCTCAATGACCGAGCTGATGAACGTAGCCGACAAAGACCAAATTATGCCGCCTAAGTCTACGTGGTTTGAGCCTAAGCTTAGGAGTGGGTTGTTGGTGCATGTGTTTTAAGACCGTGGGGCTTTGCCCCACCACCCCACAAGCCTTTGAAAAGGCTTGACCCAAACTTTGACGTAAAAAATTCGCGCATAACGCGAATTTTTTTGCGTTTTCCTTTTTTCCTTGATACAATGACGGCGCGGAAATAAATATTAAAGGCGGTATGTATATGAATCCTGTAACGGATATGGTTATGGATAGGAAAATAATAAATGTGACAGGCAAACGGCAAGTTACAATCCCCTTGAAATTTTATGAAAAATTGCAATTTGGCAAAGAGGTCGAATGCGTCCTTACAAACGGGGCTATTGTAATACGCCCATTGTCAACATCCGACGACAATTTTACAATGGAAATTTTAAAGGACTTGGTTTCACAAGGCTATAATGGAAATGAGCTGATTGAAAAATTTGCCGAGCAACGGCAAAAAATTAAAACAGCAATCGCCGAATTAATCGAAGAAGCCGACGAAATATCAGAGGGCAAACGCAAGTCCGCAACCACAGAAGAAATTTTTGGGGAGGCATAGCTGTGTACGAAGTCAAGTATTCAAGTGCCTCCGCTCGCTATTTTAAGAAAATGGTGGATAAAAAGCTTAAAACAGCATTTAAAACCGCGATAGATGAAATAAGTGAAAACCCATACATAGGCTCACAAAAATCCGGCGATTTGAACGGTATTTATGGGTACGATGTAAAGTACGCAAAAACAAATTACGAAATTGCCTATCGGATATACGAAGAAGAAAATAACTATGTAGTTGTCATTTTAGCCGGAACACGAGAAAATTTTTATGACGACTTAAAACGCATTGTTACATGACGGCGAATTTTAATTATTGAAAACGCATATTCACTTTAGGACTTGTGTTGTCAAGGTAGTTTTATAAATAATGGTAACGCTCAAGGTATCAATGGCGCGGGGAAATTTTCGTTATTGCGTACCGTCTTTACATGATATAATTACCTTAAAGTAGAAAATTTATATAATAGGAGGTTATTCATGAGGAAAAATGTTGCAACTACTCTTTTAGTGTTTTTGTTGATTCTGGGGGCTAGTTTGCCAATTTACGCAATGTCACTACCAGACGAACAATCTACAGCTATTCAATCGTTCGTTGAAGAGGCTAGGCGCATTTCCAGAACACCCGGTATTTCCGTTGCGGTTGTTGTAGGAAGCGAAACACACTTTTTCTCCGCAGGCGTTGCAAACCGCGAAACAGAAACACCTGCCAACGAGGACACTCTATGGGATATTGGCTCTAGCACCAAAGCATTTACTTCTTTGGGCATTTTATACTTAGAAGAACAAGGTTTGCTGTCTTTGGATGATTCCATTGCAGACTATTTGCCGTGGCTTGTTCTTAGATACAGCGGTCAGCCTGTTGATATGCAAGAAGTCAGGCTTTACCACTTCATGCACCATATTTCTGGGCTGCCAATGGATTTGGGTTCCTCAACAGGTTCGCTCCGGCAAGGCGTTGAGAATATGGTTGATGTAGGGCTTGTATTTTTACCAGGGGAAGGCTTTATATATGCAAACGTAAACACCAATATTTTGGGTCTTGTCATCGAAGCAGTGTCCGGTCACAGCTACGAATCTTTCATGGTGCAGCATATCTTCCACCCCCTTGGTATGATGGACACTTTTGCAAATCGCGAACGTGCCATAGCCACAGGGCGGCGTGCGCAGGGTTATGTCACACAGTTTATTTTTTTCACCATGCAAAGTGATGTATCAAATGCTGAAGCGGTAGACCATATGCCCGCAGGTTACATTGTTTCATCTACCCGGGATATGGCGCGCTGGATGGAGGTTCAATTAGGGCTTGCAACGGATATTCCAGAGGTATTCCAAACCATTATTCCAAGGTCGCATGAAGCAGGGCGAAGCATAGCCGAGCCGGATGGCAGCTATTATGCGGCAGGCTGGATTGTTAGTGCCGACCAAAGTTTTATTGAACATGGTGGAACTACTGAGGGTTTTGGGTCAAATGTATTTCTTTTTCCCGAAGAGCAGATTGGCATTACTGTGCTTTCCAATCTTTCAGGCGCACATGGAACTCAAAGTAGACCCGCAGGGAATATCAAAGATATATTAGATGGGAATTTGAACCAATCTTATTCCATATTATGGACGTTTCAACATCTTGACGTTACCTTTACAATTGCGACTGTTTTGGGCACTGTGCTTGCTGTTTTCTTTATCTTGTTTGCTTTACACAGACACAAGCATAATGAACGCTGTACTTTCACGAAAAAAAGAATTGCGCTGATTGCGTTTTGGATTGTCATGGTATTAGCTTTGGGTACGCCGTTCTTGTTGTTTCCTTGGTTTACTTTTATTATAGGGCGCATATATAGCCTTTTGACGATGATAATAGCCCTTGGGTTGCTTTTCGGAAGCATTGCTTGGTTCGTATCTTCCCCACGCCGTAGTAAATAAGCACTTTCTTCGCCGGGCGCACTTATACAGTAACCTTAAAATGGTGACTGCCGTGCGCCCCGTTGGGGATTAAAAATATAGCGGGCTTCGCTCCTGTAAAGTCTAAAATATTCTCCACAAGAGCAAAGGCTCGCTATCTGAAAAATGTCTTGCCCCCTTTCGCATTGCCTCTCAAAAACCATTGTTTTACCGCAAACAGGGCAGTTGAGTATATTTTAGTAGTGCTTCGCATTTGAAACACCCTTCATATCATAAGTCCTATAATGAGTGCGCGTTTTTTTTCGACCGCCTACGACAATTAGATTAAAGATAAAAACCGATTAAAAGATTACAAATTACAGATGTATTTTTATACGAGCTTCCGCTTGTATTTATACACCGCGGCGGCGAAGGCTACTGCGGTTATTCCTATGCACCATGTTAGGGCCGGGGGTAGGTTGCCTTCTAGTGGGAGGTCTAGCATTAGGGCGCGGGTGCTGTTTATTATGGGGGACATGGGCTGGTTTTCGGCGAACGTGCGTAGCCATGTTGGCAGGGTTTCTGTGGGGGCGAATCCGGAGCTTATGAAGGGTAGGATAAAGAGGGGGAGCATTAGGCCGGCGGAGGTTTCCGGAGATTTGGAGATTAGGCCGCATAGGACGGCAATCCATGAGATGGCGGTGATGGCAAGGAGGAGGATACCGGCGACGGCGAGCCAGTCGAAAAAGCCTGCGCTTGGGCGAAAGCCTATCAGGAAGGCG
>WQRQ01000152.1 GCA_009786685.1 Defluviitaleaceae bacterium | reverse complement strand
GAGCCTGTAGAATTGCGTCAACTCGCAGACACGGCGGGTTTTATCACCGTCGGCTATGTAGTCCAGCCAAAATCCCGCCCCGACAAAACATATTATCTCGGCTTCGGAAAGCTGCACGACTTAGTCCTGGAAATCCAGCGACTACAGGCGGACGCGGTTATTTTTGACGACGAATTAACCCCTTCACAAATACGCAACATCCAAAAAGAACTCGGCAAGAAAGCAGAAATCATAGACCGCACCGCACTAATCCTTGATATTTTCTCCGACCGCGCCTCTACGCACGAAGGGCGTTTGCAAGTAGAGCTGGCCTCCACAAAATATCTTCTCCCGCGAATGACAGGCTTTTGGGGTCACTTCACGCGCATGGCGGGCGGTGGTGGTGGTGGCGGAGGCGCACGCCGAGGCGAGGGCGAAACCCAACTTGAGGTAGACCGCCGCCTTCTTCGCAAGCGAATAACGGAGCTTGAGCGCGAAATCGAAAAAGTAAAAGCCCGCCGCGAGGTACAGCGTACTGCACGGGAGCGTTCCAAGATACCCATTGTCGCGCTGGTTGGCTATACAAACGCAGGAAAATCCACACTTATGAATTGCCTTTCCGGCAGCGAGGTTTTGGCGGAGGACAAGCTCTTCGCTACGCTCGACCCTAAATCTCGTAAGGTTAACTTAGGGAGCGGCGAGTTTTTGCTTGTTGATACCGTTGGGTTTATCAATAAGCTTCCGCACGACCTTGTTAACGCCTTCCGCGCCACCTTGGAAGAGGCGCGCTATGCGGATTTGTTGCTTCATGTTGTGGATGTTTCTTCCGATAATCGCGACAAACAAATGCAGGTTGTCAACGAGGTGCTTTCGCAGTTGGAAGCTCATACAAATCCCACGTTAATTGTGTATAACAAATGCGATATTTTTAAAGGCAACGACGACGCTCGCGGTGTGGATAGTGTTTCGATTTCGGCTAAAGCAGGCTTGGGAATCGAAGATTTGCAGGCCGCGATTACAAAAAAACTCAGCGAACTACGCGCCGAGATTAGCGTCACATTGCCGCTTGATGCAGGCGCGCTTGTTTCTCGGCTTTACGCAAGCGGCACTGTCCACGAGTGCGATTATCACGAGGACGGTATTTATGTAAAAGCCACTGTTACTGCGGAGGACGCTGCACGGCTTCGGGCTGCCGCTTTGTAGGCGACCGCCTGTGCTTTCACCCTTTTCAGCTTGTCGCATAGGATAGTTTATATATGCCTATGGAGGACAAAAAAATGGGAACAGGCTTTTTAGAAGTTGTAACCACTACCGCGCTGGGCGGCTTGCCCATTGCGGGCGCAAAGATAACCGTATTCAGCGGCGACGAGATACTATATTCACTGGTTACAAACGAAAGCGGAATCACGGAAACAGTAGCACTGGAAGCACCACCAAAAGCACTTACGCTGGATGTAAACTTTGAAGGCGTGCCGTATTCCGTTTGCGACGTAAAAGCAGAAGCGGAAGGCTTTGTGACGGTAAAAATCCACGATGTAGAAATCCTGGACACAGAAACAAGCATTCTGCCCATCCACATGAGCCCTGCCTTGGAAGAAGGCGAAGCAGTAGACCTATACACCCCCGAGCACAACCTAGTCTCCAACGAAGAACGCCGCATGGACGTACCCCCGGAAATGAATATCCCCGCCAACACCCGCGTACTAAGCGAGGTAATCATCCCGGAGTTTATCACCGTACACCTCGGCCGCCCCGATAGGGTTGCGCGAAATGTAAGAGTTCCGTTCACGTACTATATCAAAAATTGCGCGTCGCATGAGATTTTTGGCACATGGCCGCCCGCTTCGCTGGAAGCGAATATCTACTGCATAATTTCGCTTACGCTTAATCGCATTTTCACAGAATGGTATCGCGCTCGCGGCTTTAACTTCGATATCACAAACAGCACCCAGTTGGACTGCGGATAGCGATTCCAAAATGTTCCTCAACCCGCAATTTTACTGCATTTACCTTTATTTTCCACAATTTTCGACACCACATGTAGAAATCAGTTGGACTGCGGATAGCGATTCTAAAATGTGCCTCAGGCCGCTCGTTACCGAACTTCGGCGACATTGAATTTGTAGTAAATCCGCACATCCTGTGTCGGTACAACCTCTGCGCTTTTCCGACTTCCAATTTCAATTTTGTCAACCAAAGCCTCCAGCAAATCCCTGTCCAGGCTGCATATGCGAGCAACATCCGAAGGATGCG
Organism: Defluviitaleaceae bacterium; assembly: GCA_009786685.1. GTDB lineage: Bacteria > Bacillota > Clostridia > Lachnospirales > WQUN01 > WQVC01. The sequence continues at coordinate 2,958 of WQRQ01000152.1, read as the reverse complement.
ACCAGCACGCTTCATATAGCGCGGAATTTGTTTTAATGAGAGAAGACAATTTATCTTTGGTTGCTTTTTTTGCTTCGATTTTACGGATTGCTTTTTGTAAGACAGACAATTGATTCTCAACCTTTTTGCGCTGTGCCTCGATATTTTTAATGTTGGCGTAAAAATCCTTCGGCACAGTATGCCCTTCGGTGCGTTCGCCGTACAGCAGTTCGATTTTGTTGTCGTAGTTGTAAAGCTCTTGCTCAAGGCGGCGTTGTTCCTGTGCCATTTCTGCTTTTTTCGCTTCGCGTTTGCTTTGTAATGTGTGTTGGATAATTTCACCTATCGCCGCTTCGTCATAAATGACCTCGCTTGCTACATTACTTATGTCGGAAAACACAAGTGCCTTTAGCGTACCCTCGGTTATCCTGTGGGAAGAACACTCCATACATCCACTTCGGGTATATGTCCGACAAACATAGGCATTATCAGCATCCTTACGCTTACTATACCTCATTCGCGCACGGCAATCAAGACAAACCAGCAAGCCGGAAAAGAGGCTTTTTTCTAGCGTTTTGTGATTTGTAGCGGTTGCTTTCGCCGCTCGGTTTATTTGTTGCACCTTTTCCCATGTATCTTTGTCCACAAGGGGTGGATGCGTATTTTCCACCCGTATCCACTGGGTTTTGTCGCGGTGATAAACTCGACTGTCGCGGTAGGAGCGTGTGCCTCGTTTCATAGAAATGGTGTGGCCGAGATAAAGTTCATTGCATAGCAACAATTTTATTGTTCGAATCGTCCATGCAATGCCACACGCTGCTTTGGTGGTACGCCCATGCCTTTCAAAATAATATCGGCGCGGCGGTGCGATGCATTCCCTGTTTAGCACCCCGGCGATGGCGTTATATCCCATGCCCTCCACGCGCAAAGCAAAAACCCTTCTCACTACTGCGGCGGCGTATTCGTCAACAATCAATCGCGTTCGTGCATTTGGGTCACGGTCATAGCCGAAAGGCACAACCCCACTGATTTTTTGACCATCCTTCGCTTTAGCTAACATCACGGATTTTATGCGCTCGCTTGTGTCGCGCACATAAAAATCGTTTATGGCGTTTATAAAACTCATAATCTCTGTTTCGCCGGATTCTGTATCTATGTTGTCGGCAAGGCTCACAAAGCGACATCCAAGGGCTGGCAATTCTTCTTCCAGATACCTGCCGGCTTCCAAATAATTCCGACCAAAACGCGAAAGGTCTTTTACCAACACCAAATTTATAACGCCGCTTCGCACATCCTCCATCATGTCCATAAAACCCCTGCGCCGGAATGTCGTGCCGGATACGCTTTCGTCAACATAGGTGCGTGTTTTAATCCAACCGGGCATCATGTCAATAAACTTCGACAACATGGATATTTGATTTTCAATACTTACGGAATCTTCATCATATTTTTTATTCTTGCTTTCCTGCGAAATCCGTGTGTAAATCCTCACGTTGTAAATTTTCATAGTTATGTACCACCTCAATTTCACATACGCGCTTCCCGCCTATATATTGCGCTTCATGGAGGATAATTTTGTCAATGAGCAGATATAAAATGTCATTGTCGATTATTTCTAGTTTTATGTGTCGTTTAATTAAATCTGACCATGCCGATGTGCTTGCAGGCGGTGGGTCATTAATCCTTTTTTTCAACACTTCCATTGCTTTTACCCGCTCTGTACGCTCCTGCTCGTATTTGGAAGTTTGCCGCTTATATAGGCTGTCGGGAATCAATCCGGCAACTTTATCCTCACATAAATTTTCAATGAGAATGTCGAGTTTATCAATTTGCAACCCGTGTGCGTTCAATTCATTTTGATACGAGCCGAGGTATGATATTTTCCCTTTCTCGGACAAAATGCCTTGCATAATACGTTCTTCATCGCAGTTCACTGTGCGAAAGTGGGCGCGGATAGGGTCGGCCACCAGTTCAATCAATGCCTTTTCGCTGATGCCGTGAATCGTACACGCATTTTTGCCGCTTCGCCCGTAGGTGCTACACATGTATGAAACGCGCTTGCTTTCGCTGCCATCCTTGCGGGTACGTTTTTCAACTTGGCTACGAAGGCGAAACCCGCACTTATTGCAATGGAGTAATCCCGCAAACAGACTTTTTTCTTTTCCCATGCGGCTTGGACGATACCCTTTGCGCGAAAGTGCCTGAACTCGCTCCCACAATTCAAGCGGAATGAGTGCCGGGTGTGTCCCCTCAACCCGAATCCAATCCTCGGCATTTTTTCTAACTTTCTTCTGGTTTTTGTACGAGTACGTGCCGGACTTCCCGGAGACAAGATTGCCAATATAGGCCTCGTTTGCCACCATACACTTAATGGTATTTTCATTCCATAAGCGACTTGTGCGTGTTGGATTTTTTGCGTTTTTGCTTTGATAATAATACTCCCTGGGTGAAATTATCCCGTCCTCATTCAGTTTTGCCGCAATTGCGCGAAACCCCGTGCCACGCGCCCTTAATTCAAAAATTCGTCTGACGATGGGTGCGGTGTTTTCGTCAATTACAAATTTATGACGATTTTGCGGGTCTTTTTTGAGTCCGTAGGGTGCGTATGTTTCCACATATTTGCCGTAAGACTAATAAGCTCGCATCCATGCTCCGGCAGGAAAATTTCTGCCAGGTTTCCGACCTCGAGGTAATTTCTTCCAAGACGCGAAAGGTCTTTGACGAATACTGTCGAAACATATCAAGCAAGGCTACAAAATGCCGAGAAATGGGGCATTGTTCACCGATATGCAGACAATGGGCGCACAATGGTTGACTGCAAACTTTGATGCGCATATAATTAATCATAAACAGTTTTAGGAGGTTGTGAATATGAGTCTACAAGCAGATGTACGAGTTACCGTCCGTGTTGAAAAAGATTTGAAAGATAGTGCAGATTTCCTTTTTGAGCGTCTGGGCTTGAATATGAGCGTTGCATTT
>WQRQ01000151.1 GCA_009786685.1 Defluviitaleaceae bacterium | reverse complement strand
AAACCTTAAACCCATTAGCGTTTTTTCTATTAACTTTTTTTCATTATCTTCATCCTTTCTTGTTCTACTTTAACATACTTTTGCTTAAGTTGTTGGCATTGGTTTGACGCTTACCAACACAGAGAAATAAATAAACTCTACAAACAGCAAAAGCCGAAACACAAAGCCTTTACCAAGCCGCCGAGCTTTCCTCAAAGCCAACCTTGACGGCACGACCCTAAACACAAAAGCATGGAAAAAAGAAGCGACACAACTTACCGCAGAAAAAGATAAACTTTACCAAAATCTCCACCTCTTAAACCATTGACAGTCTGAATTTTTGCCGTGCCATTACGCCGACGAAAACGGGGAACAGGATAAAAAAGCAATCCTGTTCCCCGTTTTCGTCGGCTCCATTATACGGCAAAATCGGCTTCACTATTGCGGTAGTGGGCAGTAGGTTATGTGGTGGCTCTGCCCCCACTCCCCTGACCTCCTTCAAAGAACAGAAATTGATGGTAGTAATTGCAGTAGTAGGTGTGCTATAATTTAAGACAGAGTAATTTTGTTTTCTACATTGCTTTGTTTGTTTTGGACTTGGCGGTAGTATTTATATTCTGTAAGGGAGAAACGAATGAAAAAGTTAATTTCTGTAAGCACGATTTTAGTAGCCTTTGCCGTTATCATTTTGGCAGTGATGCATTTTGTTGTGGGCAGAAGCTACATCGAAGTACAACAGTGGCTAGTTTCAATACTTATGTTTCTTTCAGCATATAAGCATGTTCAGAATAAAGGCGAACGGGATATAACATTTTGGCTTCTAATAATTGCAGGAACATTTAGCCTAGTAGTTAATCTTATTATTTTGCAACCTTTTTTCTAGCCATTAATAATATTGTCAACGAACCAAAGAAGCAAACCGCCGTGTAACTCCTTGCAACGCAAACGATTGTAATAACTGAAATTTTGAACAGCAACGCCCATGAATAGGGATAGTATTCCCTACTTCATGGGCGTTTTTGCGTTCAAGCGGTGAAAAATCCCCTGACAAACGGCTAAGAAAATTTCGGTGATGGACGGGGGTAAGTGTATTTTGCAATTACGCGGCGAACGTCCCTTTTTCTCGGAAAAATTCGATATTATAGTCACTTAATTTGAAAGCAGTCCATTAAAGCGTTCTTTTCATGTTCAAGAATTTTGACGACGCTTTAATGGACTGCTTTCAAATTAAGTGACTATAACTCGCGTTGCAATTTTTCTATCGTTTCCTGTGGAAGTTTAGTCCACTTAATTATTTTTTCAATGGCTTCTCCATCAGAAAGCATTTCCTTTGCTTGCTCGATAAACCTATCTTCTAAAACTTCTTCGGCATATACTCGTTTTGCAACCTCTGGGTCATAGGTAGATAATAAGCTCACGATTGCTCCTACTTCTGCTCTTAAAAATTCAGCCAAAATGTTGTTTTTTATACAATGTTCTACTGTTTCTTTTACGGCTTGGTTGTAATCATCATATTGCTTTGTAAATTCCCTTAACTTGTCAACAAAATCAGCATATTGCTTTAGATTTGGGCTTTTGTCGAAAAGCTTTTTATTCATGCCTTTGTTGATATTATAGACAGGTAATCATGCGTTCAATGTCCTGTTTCATAATTATGTGTTTTCCCCACAACTATCAAGGGTATTGCATTTATAACAGGTTTTTCGTATGGATGTATTTCCTTAATTTTTTCAACAGTCTGCTCTAATAATTCTTTTCTACAGCAAACTTCAACCTTATATTCCTCGGCTTCCGTCAAAACACCAATTTCCCCATCATATGGGTTAGCACCTTTTAATGGTCGCCAACAGCCGGTAACGAGGCTATAACTTAACGCGCTGTCATAATTCCTCATCGCACCTGCACCCACAGAGCGTAGGGCTTCTCGCAAGGCTTCAAGATGTGTACATGGGATGAAAATTTCAAGTTTAACCGTTTCCATCGTTGCCCTCCGCTCTTCTTGTAAATTCGCAGTTATTGCCCCATTCCCATGTTCCACCGCCTGTGCCTAGTTCAAAATGCGCCTTGGCAATGCCGAAGTCGAACGCCATTAGTGGCGCGGAAATATCTTTAACATACGCGCTTACTTTGCCGTTTTTGTACGAAAACATCACGGGCTGGCGGTGTATCGCCGAGGGTGCTTTTTGGACGGCTTCCATGCCGCGCATAAACCAATCCGGTACAGGGCTGTCGCTTTCGAGCATTTCTTCGGGGCGTTTGGACTTCCTGTGTGTAATACCATGTATCAATTTCTCTTTAAAGCTTTCTTTTTCGGCGGATTTTCCTACGATAATGGCGCAAATTACAGATTCGTTTTCGGATAATTTAACGGGCATATCCGAGCGGCTGTACATTCCGCCCACCCAGCAACTTGAAAGCCCCATCGCCGTTGCCTGTAAAACCAAAAGTTCGCCGTAATAGCCGAGGCGTTCGGCGGTGGCGTGGTCGTTTTCGTTGGCGATTAGACAAATGTAATCATTCACTCCGGAAAACATTCCATAGCTTTTTGTAAAGCCGTTAAAGGCTTTGCCGTTGTTAATTATAAGCTCCATGCGGATATTTCCGACTTTGTTGTATTCTCTGATAAATTCGTTCAATACAGAAGTTGCGTGTGGCTCAATTAACTCGCCCGTGAATTTTCTCCGTGAACGGCGGATTTCGATTGCTTCCAATAAATTCATCGTATCACCCCTTATCATTTTATAGCGAAATAATTCGAAATCCGTCCCGCCTGTCGCGGCAAAACCGCGAAAAACACGGTTTTTCGCCGCCGCTCCGTCGGGACGGTTTCTCATTGATTTCGCTGTAATTATAAAGTTTTATGCAAAAAATATCAAAAATTTCGGAGGTGTCTATGAAATACAAATCCTAATGTCTATGACGAAAAACACAAGAAATGGCAACTTTCCGACTTGCCGATTATCCCGCAGGAGTTTAAGCATATAATGCTTGCGACGCGGGACGCGAAATTGACTAAAGTCGGAAAAGTAACATCGGACGTGCTAACGCCGTCTTTTTCCCCCGCCGCCGGAATTATTATTTTGTGCGCGGGGGATTCTTGTTATGCGGTTGAAGAGGAAGCGGTCGTGGGAGGCTGTGGTGCGGAAGCTTCCGCCGCGGGTGTAGTTGCAGGCTGTGCGTTCGGAGCGGACGGATTTTAGCTTGCTGCGCACAAAGAACATTATTGCGCCGGAAATAATAAGTGCCAGGATGATACATCCGATAATGATTTCCATTATATAAGTCCTCCTTCTAAGTAGGGGCTCTGCCCCTACAACCCCGCCGCTACAACGAGCGAAGCCCGTTTCCGCTTCCTCGTTTCACTCCGGGACGCGCTTTCGCGCTAAAATATCAGATATGCTATTCCTATTAAAACAGTGGCGATTCCTATTGCAAGAAGCGCAAACCAACGCCAAAAGATTCCCCAGTCTGTGGGGAGGTCGCCTACAAATTTTCCTGTTTGGCCGTTCATGGCGAAGAGGTAGTTTTTGTCGCGCCATGTTGTACACATTACCCACACGGGCAGAAGTGCGTATTTTACCACGCTTTTTTTAAGGTAGACGCCGCGATACTCCGGGGTAACGGAGGCGTAGCCTGTTACGGTTTTTCGGAAGGCGTCTTCTGTGCTGGCGCGGATTCTCTCGTTTGCGCGGTCTATGCAGTGCTTTTCGCAGAAGTCGAATTTGTCGGCAAGGTAGCCCGCCAAAAACGCGGTTTGGAAGTCCTTTGCCTCGCTTATATCAAAAGGCTCGATGGACTCCATAAGGTCATCGGGCATTTTTGCGGAAGCGTCTACGGGGACTTTATCGAATGCAAGCTCGCCCTGCCGTGTTACGCGGAATGTGCGCGTCTCCGTGTAATGGAAGCGGGAATCGCTCCACGAGCGTACTTGCGTGGTGCGGTAGCGCATGTTTGCGTTAACGTCCGCGTCGAATAGCCAGAAAGGTACATACAGCCCCTTAATCTCGTTGAGCCGTTTTGTGGATTTGAAGCATTTCGGCAGAAGCCTTTTGCCGCTTAGGTGCTGCTGTAGTGCTTCGATGGCGGCGGATTTGTCCATTTTAAAGGGGATGATGAGGTCGGGCTTTGCGCTGCCCGATAGTTGTCCCTTCATTATTACGGGGTTACCGCAGTAGGGGCAGCTACTTGCGGCGGTGTTTTCTTCCGCTATTATTTCGCCCGCGCAGGTGTTGCACGAGTATATTCGCATTCCTTCTTGTTCGCCCTCTGTCCACTCGGCGTCCTCGTGGGTTGCCCATTCTACGGGGGCTTCTTGCTCGTCTACTGCTTCGGTTAATGCTTCTATGTCGAATTCCGAATCGCAGTACGGGCATTTCATCTGCTGGCTTTTTGCGTCGAAGGCTATCGCGCCGTCGCAGTTTGGACATTTGAATTCTTTTAACGCCATTTCTCGCCTCCTGTAATGGGGAATTCAATGCTTTTATTTACTTAACTCGAAAGACTTCGTTATTTATTCTGCATTAAATACAGTCTTTTTTGAGCTAATAAAAAAGCTTAAAATCGAAGTTGCGTTTTTGATTAATTATTTCCCAACTTATAACCCTCATCATCATAATATCTTCTTGGTCGAGGTCGAGGCTCAGGAAGCTCAAATTTCTCCACTAAATCAAACATGAAAATTGCTAACACTATGATAAAAACACCAAAATACACCCATGGCAAAACACCAAAGCCTAACAGCTCTATCCACCTTGGGATTTCAAAATAACGGTTATACAGGTTCCATGGAATAAACGCTTCACGCACACGAATATAGCCTCTGCTATGAGCCTCCCAAGAGCTGAATGTGAGCGCACTCAACAATACAATGGATATAATTGTTAAAAAGTTTGTCAGAGTTTTAGTGTAACAAAAACCATGCCATAAAAACATGCCCAACAGAACAATGCCAATAATAATAAAAAGTATATAATCAATCCCATCATTAGACCATGAACGTGGGATTAAATGAATTGAAAAACTGTAAATAAAGTTTAACAAAAAACTAATAACTCCTATCCCAAACAGAAAAAATTTTGTCATATTATATCCCTCCGTAAGGTCATATCTTTATAATTTAAGTCTTGGGCTTTCCACAGCCTTGGCAGAAACGGCCTGTATTAGAAGCTCCGCAAGCGCATGTCCAGTCGTTGCTGACAGGCTTTGGCGAGCCGCAACCTTGGCAGAAGTTACCCGTATTGGAAGCACCGCATGAACAAGCCCAACTCTCGGGCGCGGC
>WQRQ01000150.1 GCA_009786685.1 Defluviitaleaceae bacterium | reverse complement strand
AAGAAATCGCACGGCTACGGCTGGAAAACGAAAACCTAAGTTTGACGGAGATAGGCGAATTAACAAACCCGCCTATCGGAAAATCGGGTGTTAATCATAGGCTCCGCAAAATTTGTAAAATCGCGGAGGCTCTGAGGCGGGAGGTGATAAGCAAATGATTGAGCGGGCAATACAAGTGGATTCTGCGTTTGAAGCGTCAGCGGCGGCAAAAGTCGTACAAGCCGCAAGCCGCTTTAAGAGCCATGTTTCGCTAGTTCACGAAGAAAAAACCGCAAATGCCAAGAGCATAATGGGTATTATTTCTTTAGACCTCCATGGTGGCTACACCGTGAAAATAGTGGCAGACGGCGAAGACGAACAGCAAGCAATTCCGGAATTAGAAAACATACTGGGTGATAAAAATAATGGATAAATTTACAGTGTTTACAAACAATTCTATAGTGGCAGAGTTTTTTGAAGAACGGGATGGCGGACCCATTGAGGTAAAATGGGTCTCCGCCCCCGCTATTGATGTACTCGCCGCAGCAAAAACCGCAGCACACCAAGGCGCGATTATTTTAAGCAATCCCATGCAGGGGGTGCGCACAACGCAGCCGCTTTTTGGGCCGTCCAGCTTTGACAGGCCTCCTGCGTCGGGGTCCGGGTCGCGTTCCGCGCCTTCGGTGCGTTCCATTAATCCGTACCTTTCTGTGCTGGCCGCGCCTGCGACCGGTATGGTTGACTTTGTTTCCGTCAAAAATATTGACGAGGCTCTTACACTTTACAAAAAAAACGCCCGTCTGCGCTTTATCGCTCATGGCGACGATATGATTAAGGCGTTTCAGGCCGCTGATATGGAGATGCTGCTTGCTACCATGACTGCTTTGGAAAAAATGGGCAACCAGCAGTAGGCAGGGCGGTTACATATGGTATGTGCCGGCACATGCTAAACGGCCTAAGGCCGGTTGGAAGGGCGTGTTTTTTTTATGGGAACCACACACGACTACTTAGAACGGTGCGATAGGCTTGCGGTAATGGGCGGGTCTTTCGACCCTATTCATAACGGGCATATTGCTGTGGCTCACGCGGTTTTGCAGAATTTTAAGCCAAGGCGCGTGCTTTTTTTGCCCTGCGGCCAGTCGCCGCTAAAACCGCCTTCTATCGACGGCGAGCATAGGTTTATGATGACGCTGTCGGCGGTTTGCCATGTACCGGAGTTTGATGTTTCTCGGATGGAAATTAACCGCGAGGGGTTTAGTTTTACCGTGGATACGATTTCGGAGCTGCGGGAGATTTGCCCGCTCGATGCCGTGATTTATTTTATCATCGGCGCAGACGCGGTTTTGGATATTTTAAAATGGCGCGGAGCGGATGAGATTTTTAAAAAGTGCGAGTTGATTGCGGTTTATCGGCCGGGTTATGAAATTGATGATGAGCATTTGCGGGATTTGCGCGGGCGGGGCGCGGTTATTCATATGCTTGAGGGGCCTAAGCTGGATGTCTCCAGCACGCAGATACGTGAGGACATGGCCGAAGGCAAGGCCGTCGGCGGGCTTGTGCCGCAGGCTGTGGAAGAATACGCAACCAAACGCGGATTGTACAGCCCAAAGCCCAGCTTTGAGCAGGCCAAGGCGATACTGGAATCGCGGCTTTCTCCCAGAAGATTTACGCATACTCTGGGCACGATTATCGAGGCGGAAAAGCTTGCGCAGCACTATGGCGCGGATGTGGAAAAAGCACGCTGGGCGGCACTTTTGCACGACTGCGCAAAGGAATACAGCGCGGACAAAAAGCGAGCCGCGTGCGCCGCATGGGGAATCATTCTCGACGAAATTTTATACGAGGACATAGACATAGCCCACAGCCTGCTGGGCGCGGAATCCGCAAAGCGCGACTACCACATACACGACAAGGAGATTTGCCAAGCCATCGCATACCATACTACGGGGCATAAAAACATGACGCTGCTGGACAAAATAATTCTTCTGGCCGACTTCATAGAGCCGTATCGTTGCGACTACCCTCCGCTGGAGGAAATGCGCAAACACGCCTACAAAGACATAAACAAAGCCCTTCTAATAGGAATGAAAGACACAATTCAGGAACTAAAGGAACGCGGAAAGCCAATTCATAAATGGAGCAAATCCGCACTGGAAACACTAAAAAATCACGCTAAACGAGGTGTTGTATGAGCGAACTTACGGCAGTAAAGGCACTACACAAGGCACTTGACACAAAATTTGCAAAGGATATTACAATCATGGAGCTTGGCGAGCTTTCACCGATTGCGGATTATTTTGTGTTGGCAACGGGCGGAAGCGCACCGCAAATTGCTTCTCTTATGCAGATTGCGGAGGAAATTCTAAAAGCGCATGGCCTGTTGCTTAAACACACCGAAGGAATGCAGTCGGGCAAGTGGGTACTCTTAGACTTCGGCTCAGTGATTGTGCATTTGTTCGATAAGGAATCACGGGAGTATTACAATCTGGAGCGTATCTGGGGCGACGCTAAAATTATCGAGCCTTAGGGTAGGGGAATAGTATTTTTTTCCATTAAAATGTCAAAACTCCAATAAAGGAGTGATGATATGGAAAATAGAAAATTTTATACGGCGTTGATAGGTGCGTGTACGTTTTCTTCTGTGCTGGGGCTTATGCTGGGGTATTTTATCTTTGGGCCTATAGGGGTATCGGCACGTACGGGTGAGCAGCCTGTTGTCGAGGAAATCCCTTATATTCACTATGCCGAGCCATATGTAAAGGCCGAGGAGCAGCCCGAGCCGTCGGAGGAAGAATCCTATAAATTTGTAGTAACCAGCAAGGACGGCGTGATAGTGGTATACCAAGGCGACAGGCTAAAAGAAACAACCCAAACCTATGTAAACGCGCTCCCGATAGAAGAGCAAGAACGACTGGCACAAGGCATACCAATATACACGGAAGAAGCACTTGTACGGATACTGGAGGACTATGGAAGTTAATAACGGCGAAAGCCGTTATTTTATTGCACGATACCTTGCAATAAACTATACCGTGTGATAATATGTATCCAATAAAGGAAATCTTTGCTCACTGATGTGGAGGGCAACCATGAATACACAACTAAAAAAAGGCACGCTGGAGCTATGCGTACTTAGTATGTTATCAAGGTCGGATATGTATGGCTTTGCGTTGGTGGGGGCGATTTCCGAGCAGATAAAAATATCGGAAGGCACAATCTACCCGCTTCTAAAGCGAATAAAGGACGAAGGCTACGTAACCACCTATCTGCAAGAATCCCAAGAAGGCCCGCCGCGCAAATACTACAGCATAACCGAAAGCGGCCGCGAGGCACAAAAAAATCTGGAAGCCGAATGGCGCAACATAGTAAACGGAATGAACAAAATATTGGAGGGAAATTAAAATGACAAAACAACAATTTCTAAGCGAGCTAAAGAAAGCCCTAAACACCGTATCGGAAGAAGTCTGCGAAGAAATTCTAAGCGACATAAGCGAGCATTTTTCCGCGGCGATAAACAACTATGCAGAATCGGTAAAGCTATCCACCACGGCAGGCAACGCAAAGCTCACCACAAACGAAACAGGAGAGCTAAGAATTTCGTCGGCGGCAGGAAACGTAAAAGCCGAAGTAACAAAAATTAACGGCGAAACAAAACTAACAAGCAGCGCAGGAAACATAGACCTAACCGCGCAAGAGGTAGCCGCCAATATAAGAATTTCAACCGCCGCAGGCTCCACAACCGTGCGCTTGCCGCGAGACGCAAACTGCAAGATAAAAGCAAAAAAACCGGTGGGCGGCTCGCTTAAAAACGAGATAACGGATAACCCGCAGTCGCCACATGTGCTAAAAATTTCGTCCGCTGTCGGCTCGATAAAAATAAAGGCTATATAAAGCGGATTAAATGAGAAACGGTCTCGGCAGAGCAAAAAATCGCGAACGCCTCATCGCGTTTTTTGCGATAGGCGAGACCGATTCTCATTTAATCCGCTATAGTAGTCGATACAAGCATGACGAAGACGACCACGCTTTAACGGCGTTTTCGACGGATATACCCTGCGATGACGCCAAAACCCAGTGTTTATGTGGGATTGAGAGGTTTATCCAAAAACATCTACCCAATAAATGCCATTTTGATAGACAATTGTGTATCAATGGGGTAGAATGTAGCCGAGGTGAGTAATATGGACTTTATAACTATCAGAGATTTTAGGAGTGCGTCTGTTTGGGATAGGCTTTCCAAGCAAGACGAGATGGTGCTAACCAACAACGGCAGGCCTGCCGCGTTAGTTTTAACCATCGCAGACGGAAATTTTGAAGAAATTTTAAGCAGCGTAAGGCAAGCAAAAGCGATGAGGGCGTTAAATTCCATGCGGATGGAAGCCGCTGAGCGCGGCTTTTTAAGCGAAGAAGAAATAGAATCAGAAATACAAGCATATCGACGCGAAAAACGAGCAAAGCGCGCATGAGGGTTGTATTGGACACAAATGTGATTGTGTCGGCGTTATGGTCTGCAAATAACAGGCTTGCGCAAATATTGGCGTTAGTGATAGATGGCTCGCTTATTCCTTGCTATGATTCCGAGATTATGCAGGAATATGTAGAAGTCCTAAACCGCCCGCACCTAGCCTTCCGTTTTGCGGAATCAAGGGTTGATAGGATTATCGAAAAAATAAAATCGGACGGGATATGTGTTGTGGTTAATCCAAGCACAATACCGCTGATAGATGAAAACGACCGCTGCTTTTATGATGTCGCAAAAGCGTGCAATGCTATTCTTATTACAGGAAATACAAAACACTATCCTACAGAGCCGTTTATTATGAACCCTGCACAATTTTTGGATTTATAAAACACCGCCACAGCCTTATGAGTGAAAGGCTATGGCGGCATTATGATATCCGCTAAAACTGTACAACATTTACGATATTGATAAGGAAGTCATACTCCTCTTTGTTGCCCTTTACCGACCGGGATACGGCTACTATACGCAGCCATTTTTCTACATAGGCGGGGGGGCTTTGCCGCAGAAGGTCTTCATACAGTATTCGCTGTCATCTGCCGACGCGTTGCCCTTGGTGACATGCGACCAGTCCGGTACATAGTGCTTTCCGTCGGGCGTGATAACATCCCGCCATCTTGTTGTCAATATGTTGTCATGGGAAGTAATAAAAAAATTTGCACCTTTTGAAGATATAATCATTTAAGTTGAAAACAATCCAAGACTATTGTATAATTAGCGTATGGCATACAGTGTAGATTTAAGAAGAAAAACAATGGACTTCATAGGCGAAG
>WQRQ01000149.1 GCA_009786685.1 Defluviitaleaceae bacterium | reverse complement strand
GCCCGCCATAGAAAACACAATAAAATACCCCACCGCCGCAATCACAACGGCAATACCAAGCCCAATACCAAGCTCACTGCCACTAAGCTCCGCAAACATAAAAAGCCCAAGCACAGCCGCCGCCGCCGTCAAAAACGCCAGCACCGCCGCCGCCAAGGCCAATTTTCTAAATTTACTATCTATCGTAGAACGGGTCATAAATAAAACCTCCTCAAATCTTTCCATGGTGCATTGTTACAAATTTTGTCCGTATAGTCAAGTACTAGGACAATGCCGCTAACCGGATTTTTGTCTAAATTCTATGTGTAGTGTTTTTCCCATTCCGCTTGCTATCTGTTGCAAAGTGGCGACGGTGGGGCTACTGTTACCGTTTTCTATGCGGCTTATATTGGATTGTCTAATCCCCGTCCGGCTTGCTAATTCCTTTTGCGTTAAATTCAACTCCATGCGGGCGGCAATAATCGCCTTAATATATTCACGTTCGGGGGCTTGCCGTTCCCATTCTTCGGCAAAATCCGCGTCTTTTAGCTGTTCGTTCAAATATTGTTTATAATCTGTCATTTTTGTTCTCTCCCCTCATAATCTGATTTGTATTTCTTTGCAAGGGCAATTTCACCGAGAGGCGTTTTTTGCGTCTTTTTTACAAATCCGTTGGTTAGAATAATCTTGTTATCCACAACGAAAAAATAAAATATCCGTGTGATGTCGCTTGCAAATTTGATACGCAACTCAAACAATCCGTCGCCTATTGCTTTTGAATACGGCTCTCTTAACTTGTTGCCAAACTCCGCAAGTATATCAATGCTTCCCAACGCCTTTACACGCATTTTCATATCAAGGCTATCAAGAAAATTTTTAACAGGCTTGTCGCCGTTTGGAAGCTCGTAATAGTTAACATCAAACATTAGCATATCCCCTCACATACACAATATTCCTTTTTTGATATAACGTCAATAGTCTTTAAGGAAAAATCATAACTTTAAAAAAGGTGCATAGGGACGGCAGAAAATCTGCCATCACCTACACACCGTGGATAATCCAAATGCATAAACCAAAATAAAACATACCCAACGTTACTTTTCCGGTTTGGATGATTTGGTTATAAGCTTGTGGGGCTATGGTATTGCTGGGGTTGAGGGTGTTCTTCCATACATTCGCACTTTTTTACTTTCATTGGTTTGGAATCATTACATTATCCATTACACGTACAAAATCGGTGCGGGTTTGTGTTGTGCCGTCACCCAGTTGTCCGTATGTGTTTTCTCCCCACGCCCATAATACACCTTCGGCGGTTAGGGCAAGAGTGTGCGTAAAACCCGGAGACACAGCTATTACAGTAGAGCCGCCTATTTCTTGGGGTATACCGCGTGGAATTCCATCTTGAAGGCTTATGCTTGTGCCATGACCGCCTCCTCCATCAAAAACAACACGAATAGATATATCATCTACTGTATTTCGCTCAAAATGAGATACGGTGATGAGAGGAATCGTTTCAGGGGTAAGGCTACTTACGACTGCTGAACCTTCACTGGTCCATATATGCGCTTGTCCCCATGCTAAAAAATGATTGTCTGCCGTTACTGCATGAGTTCCACCCCCGGAAAAATACGCAAAAACAACATTGTCTTTTACCCTGGTAGGGGTATAGCGATGTTCTCTGGTGCCGTCCCCAATCACCCCTTCAGAATTGAGTCCCCATACCCATAAGCTTCCGTCCGTACTTATTGCGAGTGCATTTGAGCCCATGCTGTTATAAGCAAAAGCAACATTATCCATTATTCTCGTGGGTGTATGACGTTCTTGTGTTGTTCCGTCTCCAAGTCTCCCCCAAGGATTCGCTCCCCAAGCATATAAAACCCCGTTGGCTGTAATTGTCATAGTAGTGTCGAAGGATGTAATTACTGAAACAACATTGCCCATTATTCTCACAGGGGTTGAGCGATTTATTGTCGTGCCGTCTCCGATTTGCCCATAGCTATTATTTCCCCAGCCCCATAAAGTCCCTGTGCTATCTATTGCCATTGAATGACCGTTAAGTGTTGAAAATGTTGTATTAAAATGCCCTATAGGTAAAACAGCGTCGTCTGCCATCTCTGAGGGTGATGTCGGCATGGGAGATATGCCATCGGACGCAGTATAAATATATACCGCTTGCGCATCTCCATCCCATCGCACGGTAGCTCCCAGCATTTCTGCGACATACGCTACAGGGACGAAAGTATTGCCATCCACTAATTGTGGTGTGCCCATGTTATTTGGTAGAGGTGTGTCTATAGTGAGCAATAGCTCCGTGTCATCACTTTGTATCGATATAGTTTGGGTTGCGCCATCCCATTCGACGCTTGCACCTAGCGTTTCTGATACCACCCGCAGGGGAAGCATCGTGCGCCCATCTGCAATAAATGGCGCAGCCTCTATAGGGTGTGATGTGCCACCTACCCAGAGCATGGCTGTTCCAATAATAAAACGGAGAGAGTCTCTACCCGTTGGTGCAGGTGTTATTGGTCTGGGAACTTGTGCGACACCACCGCCAAACCTTATGAGTGACTGCACCGAGGCATTCCATTGACCGTAACCGCTAAACGCTACCAGCATATATCCCTCGCTTGGCATTTCAAAGTTTAGATAAAAATATCCGTTAAGGGTGCGTTCTATCTCTGTGGCAACTTGCTCGGCTGTGTAAATCCGCCTATTTTCTGCAACTATTACTGTTTCAATCCAGTTTGTACCTTGCCATCTGCCAAGCGTAAAACGGTCGCCTCTATCCCCGATAAATCTTATCCCTCTTGTAAGACCACCAAACATATTTCTGTTTTCAGGCCAAAGTACATTAGTCTCTAAAAGAGGGTTGTTTGGGATGGGATGACCATTTAAATAAGTATACCTTGGCGCATCATTATTAGGGGTTGCAAATTGGATGTGGGCATTAACATTTTCTACGATATTGGCACTATAAAAGTATGCTGTATCCCTAAACCTAAAGGGGTATCCGGCTAAATAGCCCATAAATCCTGTTGATATTGTTAAACGTGGCGGGTGCAAATTAACGTAAACGATTCTGTCACCCGGCAACATAAGAACGCTATTTGTGTTTTCGGTTATGGCAAGTGTGTTATTTGCTGTAGTCACAGCAATATTGTTCATTTGAAGAGGCAGGAATCTATTATCCCGCTTGATGTAAACACCTTGCCTGTTTTGGATTTCGTTTAAAGAGAGCCATCCCGCGCTTTGCGAAGCGTATACGGTAGTGCTTGTCATCAAAACAACAAAATTTAGTGCTATCACCAGCACACCTAGTAACATACCTTGCATACGTTTTTTCATTTTGTTTCATCTCCTTTGTTTTTTATATTTTTCATGCATTGTTAGAAAAAGTGAATATGGGCATATATGTTAGTCAACCGATTTTCTGCATTAAATGTAAAAAACACTGCTCGCCCCAATCCTTGAGTGCCGACACCAAAATCATAACAATCGTACAAATACCAAACATGTCCACTATCATGGGAATTTCGCGAAAGTGGCTCGCCAAGCGTTGCAACTAAATCATGGCGGGCAGATGTGCCGTCTATGCCGTCAAAGTGAAATTGCGTTAAGTCGGGGGTTTGCAAGAAATTAATGCTAATGGTACTCATTCCCGACTGGTTTGTTATAATAATTCCGCTATCAAACTCGTAAACAATGTGTATATCTGGGTCGAAAAGTCCGCTTGTGCCTATTAAATTCCCAAATAAATGCCTGTTTGGCTCAAAATCCGCCCCCAACAGTTCCTGTATATTTATTCGTGCGGTTGTGGGTGGTGAGGGAGTTGGCTCCGGTATAGATGCAGGTGTTTGCTCCGGGGCTGGGGTTGTTGCATGAGCCATTGGGCTACTACCCAACCTTATGAACACCTCGGCTACCCCTCGCTCATCAAATAAAGTAAGTGCCGTACCATCCCCGGAAATGGCATAATCTGCGATGTGTTCTTCTTGATGTATGAATAATGATAGCCGACCATTTTCCACGCTCCATGTAAATTCGGATTCTTCATTATTCCATATATCAAGCCCTGTTCCGTCATCAGAAAATTCGAGGACAATATTGTTGGCATTTGACCGCCATCGTCCAATTAACGCCGATTGTGGCGGTTCAGTCTCTGGTGTTGGCTCTGGTGTTAACTCCGTAGTTGGTGTTGTTTCGGCGGCGGGTGTTGGTGTTGGTGTCGGCGGCGTTGGCGCAGCAGGTGTTGGTGTTGGACTACTTGCATGAGCCGCAAACCCATTGCCTGTCTGCACATAATCACCGCTGCCGCCACAGGCAACCAGCCCGATAACCATGCCCATAAGTACAAAAACCATAATAAATTTTTTCATAAAACATCTCCTTCTATTTTTTTGCGAAATCGGCAACCGCACGGAGAGAGAAAATCCTCCCCGCGAGCCGCCGTAAAACTAAAAAAGGTGCATAGAGACGGCAGAAAAATCTGCCATCACCTACACACCGTGGATAATCCAAGTACATAAACCAAAATAAAACATGACTACACCATGCACAACCACGCCAAAAAAGGCAATCATTGAAACAGGCATAAAACAATGCTAAACTAAGGCTGTAGTGGTGGGCTAATGCCCGTGTGTGTGAGGTGATGTCTGTCTATCCCTACACGCGTCGTGGGGTGCGTCAACACCTCACGACTGCTACGCTTCTTGTAGCACAAGTATCTTAACATACATACCCGTACAGGCGCAAATAATCTTTTTTCACAACAAAAAAGCGTTATGTTTCAAACTTTTGTTTTTTTGACCAAAAGCTTGCGGGGCTATGGTATTACTGGGGTTATGTATGTGTGGGGGTCAATACTGCACCATCGCCCCTGAGTGTGGCGACTATAGTCCAAATTTTTCATATCCTTAAAATACGTGCCCAATCCCTGCGAGCGTGCAAAATACGCATTACAGAAACTTTTTTAATTGTTTCGCGAACAACAAAAAATATGAGATGTGTTTTAACCACGATTACACGCATCCCTTTAGACGCCAAATAATCATCCGTTACTAGAGGGAATCGAACAAGCATTTTTTTCAAAGAGCGTATGTTTTTCTCCAAAAGCTTAATACGCTTTACTGCCGCTTCGGGGTTTTGTAAATCCTCGGAAATATATCTGTGAATTTCTCGCATATCGGTTTGCGCAGAATCCATAACACGGACTTGGTACGTCATGTAATTTCCTTCCAAAATTCCGTCATAAATCCATCGAAATCCATATGATTTCCGGATTTTTCATCTTCCATGGCTTCATCAAGCAAATGGTAAAGTTCGTAGCGACCACAAAATTTTTCGTAGGTATCAATGCTCATAACAGCCAAATCACCGTGTCCGTTTTTCGTGATAAACATAGGCTCTGTCCGTGAATGGCAAAACGCGGATACTTCATTGTAATTATTGCGTAGGTACGCGCTTGGTTTAATAGTTGGCACTTTAATTCGCCTCCTTTTAGAACGTATAGGAATAGTATAACTAAATTCGGCTATTTTGCATAGGTTAGGTGCAAAATTCCGCGTTATTTTTCCGGTTTGGATGATTTGGTTATAAGCTTACGAGGATATGTGCTTACTGGGGTTGCGGGTGTTTCAATTAAAGTCTTGGTACGGCGGCGGAGCTT
>WQRQ01000148.1 GCA_009786685.1 Defluviitaleaceae bacterium | reverse complement strand
GTGCCTCGGTTTGCTACCAAGATACCACCGGCTTCGGCAGTACCGCTTGTTGCACCTCCGCCAAATGCTGTCAGGTCGGAATCAATTACGTCTTGCCATGTGCCTCTTGCGGGAGGTTGTGGTGGTGGAGGTGGTTCGTCTCCCGGATTTATTTCGATGTTTGTAACCACAAAATCAATGGTGTTGCTTCCGCGTACCCTTAGCCATGTATCAGCTTCAGGTGCTACTCCCACTGTATGCATAATGACAGCAGGACCGGATGAGGTCGTAAAGACTGCACCTGCGTCTCCACCGGGGTTGCTGCCCGGGTCAGAACTACCGGGACCTCCAAGCCCAACCCATATATCACCGGGGTTATCCAATGCGTACAAGCTGATACGGAGTACATCGTCTACTTCAAGGTCTAGCCCGTTTGAGCCGATGTTTATAAGTATTCCGTCATGCGCTGCTCCTCTTTCGAGGTGAAGTGCAAGTGAGCCGCCTGTAGCAGTCATCAGGATGGTATCTGTCGCCGCACCCAATAAAATACCATCTAGGGTGCTGTGGATACTAAAACCATCCCATGTATTTCCGCCGTTTCGGGTAAACCCTCCGGCCTGCGCGCTTTCAAGCAGCTCTTGGAAGTCAAAGCCGCCTCCGTTCGCGAAAGCCACCTGTGCCGGAATCATGGCAAATACCATAATCACAGCCAGCAGAAATGCGAGCATACGCTTTCCTTGTGTTCTTTTCATTAAATATCCTCCTTTTTTATTACGGACATTGTCCGTTTTGCGCTAGAATCACTCCTATAAAAAGGGTTTATCCAGCACGGTAAGTTTAAGAAAAAATCAAAAAAAACAAAATGGACTTGAAAAAGATTATTTGTACTAAATAAATGCCGACGGCACTTTTTTATTAGCAATCTTTTACAATGTCCATTTTTCTATTGAATGTTTTGACAAAAAGGCTAGTTTCTTATGCCGCGCTTTCTTCTGTTATTTTACGCAAGGCTTCTTCCGGCGTTAGGCCGCTTTTTATTAGCTCTATTACCTTGCTTGCGCCTTCTGCTATGCCTTCTGCTTTGCCTCTTGCTTCTCCTCTTATTTCTGCTTCTTCTCGTTCTTCCTTTGTAAGATAGGTTTCGTATTTGAGTACCATGGAATCATCGCCTTTCTTTTTATATTCTTGTTTTATGGTTTGGGCGCAAGCCATACGCACCGCTCGCTGTATTTTTGTAAATGCCGCGCCGTCTTTGTCTATGTCGGCAAAATCGGACTTGTTGCTTTCGGTCATTATGCCGTGGTGTAGTGTGGATAGGCAGGCGCGGAGTTCTTCCGTGGGGGCGTCCTTCCATTTTGCTGTGTTTACCGCTATCAGGGTCATTTGCTTTCTGTCGTTGTCTGTTTTAAACAAGTCACCGTAAAAAGTGCCTTTTTCTATCAAGGCGGTTTCTGTCTTGTCCTTGTATATCACGATGGAGATAACAGGCTTTAGCTTTTCCCATGTGTCGCCCTTTTGTATGCCGTTTGCGTATATGACTGCGGTGTAAAAAATATGCCGCTTTAACGGAAAATCAGCAGTTTCTATCTGTCCCTCCATGTTGAAAAAAGCGGTAGCTGTACCTCGTAACGCGTCCGTACGAATTAGCCTCCCGTTAGCGGTTAGGACAATCTCGCCATTCATATGGATGATTTTTTCTCCGTCCAAAGCCTCGCCGGAAAATGCCTCCGCTAAAAGAGTAAACTGCTCGTCGTCACTTATGAATATCCTAAACGCTCGGTCGTCCAGTGGGTCGAGCGTAGATAACTCCTTTAAAATGTCCGCCTCGGTTACGATTTGGTGGGGATTCTTATTATCCATGCGGCTTCGTCCTTGTATGTGTATTTTTCTATACGCTAATTATATGTAAACCAAGAAAAAAATCAATGCGCGGAAAATAAGAATCGGCCTGCGGCAGTTTTGCAACTGCCCGCAGGCCGATTTTTATTAATTCTTTTATACTCCCGATTGCAAAACGCTGTTTACTCGGGTTTGTTCGTCCTCTTGTTCTTGTTGCTGCAATAGCACTTGCATTTCGTCGATTACGCGTTCTTGCTCTACGGCCATCATTTCTTGGGCGATGTCTGCGTCGGCTATACGGCTGCGTGCGTCAGCCAAGTTAAGGCCGGAGACGGAGTTTGCTTGGGCGGTGTACTCCATGCGGTTGTACATCGCTCCGATGTTTGCGCGCTCTGCGGAGACTTGATTGATTGCGTTGTCTATCGCATTTAGGTCGAATGAGCCGTCTTCTGCTATG
This sequence comes from Defluviitaleaceae bacterium, assembly GCA_009786685.1. GTDB lineage: Bacteria > Bacillota > Clostridia > Lachnospirales > WQUN01 > WQVC01. The sequence goes on along the minus strand of WQRQ01000148.1, from coordinate 3,407 downwards.
GCTGTCATGGCTTGGGCTATGGAGGACATGTCGTTGATGTTAACTACCGGGCCTGTGCCTTGTGGGCCTGCTGCTGTGTTGGCGTTTTCTACGCCGTCGAGTACGTTTTGGCCGTTAAATTCTGTGCCGCGTACGGCGGCTTGTATGCCCTCTGCAAGCTGGGCGATTTCGCCTTGAATCATCTCGCGCTGGGCGTCTGTGTTTGTGCCGTTTAGAGCCTGCACACTAAGCTCGCGAATACGGTTTAGACTGTCGGACACGCCGTCCAAGCCGCCTTCTGCCACATTCATCATCGCTTGCATGTCGCGGGTATTGCGTTCACCTTGGTCTAACCCGCGAAGCTGCGCGGTCATATCCTCGACTATCGCTGCACCGGCCGCGTCGTCTGCGGCGTTATTAATGCGTTGGCCGCTGTTTACTCTCATCATGGCCTCGCTCATGTTGTTTCTTGCAATATTATTTACAGTCATTTGGCTCACCCCTTTTCATTTAAACGGGGGCTTGCGCCCCCATTATCTACTTGCCGGAAGGACGATGTCCTTCCTACCTGTTAAGCAAAGAGATTGCGGAAGCAGAACCTGCTGCTGCCCACTCATCAAAGCCGTTCATAACTGCTTGCAATGTTTCGTGGCTGATTTCAGGTAATTCGCCGCCAAACATACGCGCTGCTTGGTCGAAGCCGCGTTGTACTGCGTCGCGCATTACTTCGATTTGGGCGGGGTCGCCGCCTGTAAGAGCCACTGCGAAGTCCAACATACGTGCTGCTGTTTCTTCTACGCTGAAATAGCCGCCTTCGTCTATCATGGCTTGTGCTTCTGCACGCATTTCGTCCGTGACTTCTATGTCGCGAATGTTAAAGCCTTGGGACAGGCCTTGGCGTTCTGCTTGTTGGTTAAGCAGAGTTTCTACCATGCGGCGGAAGGAGTCTACACGCTCTTGGTGTTGATTCCAAAGAGAGGTTACGCGCTCTCTGTCAACTGTAAAGGTCTCCGCGCTTTGTGCTTGCTGCCCCGGTATATATGTGGCAGCAGGGCCGAAATCGGTGTCCGCTGTGGGTACTACACCGGATGTAGGCTCGGGCATACCGGGAATCGCCGGATTTGCATTGGTGTTTTGCTGGTTTGGGTTAACCCCGCTTAGTAATTGAGTTGCGCTTGCAATGTCCATATTAATTGCTCCCCTCTTATAATGCCGTGCGGCGTCCGTGCCGCACCTGCGACAGCCTCGTCGCAAAGGCTTGTGATTTGTTTGGTATGGAATATTATACCTATCAACTTATATATCGGCAAGTGTTTATTAAAACTTTAGCTAAGATTTTTTTGGATAACTTCTACGAGTTTTTTTGCGTGGGATTCTATTTTGTTTTTGTCGCGGCCTTCCAGCATTACGCGTACTACCGGCTCTGTGCCGGAGGGGCGTACCAGGATACGGCCTTCGCCCTTCATGGCGGATTCTATTTCTTTTTGGGCTTTTTGGATTTCGGGGTTTGTTGATAATTCCGCTTTGCGGTGGTTTGGCACTGTTGCGTTTAGCAGAACTTGCGGGAAGGTTTCCACTACGCCTGCCAGCTCGGAAAGCTGCGATTTTTTGCGTGACATAACGGAGATTAGTTGCAATGCGGTAAGGATTCCGTCGCCTGTAGTGCTGTGACGGCGGAAAATTACATGGCCGGATTGCTCGCCACCGAGTTGCAGATTGTCTGCGAGCATTTTTTCGAGAACATAGCGGTCTCCTACGTCTGCGCGATGGAGGTTGATTTCGTTTGCGCGGCAGAAAACCTCAAAGCCTTGGTTGCTCATTACCGTGGCTACGATGGTGTCTTGGGTGAGGACGCCGCGTTCTTTCATGTCCAAGCCGCAGATGGCCAGGGTTGCGTCGCCGTCTACCACATGGCCGTTTTCGCATAACGCAAACATTCTGTCGCCGTCGCCGTCAAAGGCTATTCCTATATCCGCGCCTTCTGCCCGCACAAAGGCTTGCAGACTTTCTATGTGGGTGGAGCCGCACTCGTCGTTTATGTTTGAGCCGTCGGGGGTGTTGTGAATGGTAAGCACTTCCGCGCCGAGCTTCTTAAATATCCATGGGGCTACCTCGCTTGTCGCGCCGTTTGCGCAGTCGAGAGCTATTTTGTAGCCTTCGAGATTTAGTCCAAATACCGTGGACGCAAGGTAGGATACATAGTCTTTTGCGGCTTCTTTTACTTGGTTTATCATGCCTACGCCTTCTCCTACGGGGCGCGGGAGCTTGTCGCCTGTTGTGTTTATTTCTTCTATCAGTGCTTCTATTTCTTCTTCTAAGGAGTCGGGGAGCTTAAAGCCTTCGCCGTTAAAAAATTTTATGCCGTTGTCCGCCATTTTATTATGCGAGGCAGAAATCATCACGCCCGCACATAAATTATAACGCCGCACAAGATACGCCACCGCAGGCGTAGGAATAACACCCGCATGGAACACCTGCGCACCGATGGAGCATAACCCCGCCGTAAGAGCGGCCTCCAGCATATCACCACTGCGTCGGCTGTCTTTTGCAAGCAGCACCCTCGGCGCACCTGCTGTTTTTTTTGTAAGTACATACGCACCTGCGCGACCTAGCTGAAAAGCGAGTTCCGGCGTAAGTTTTGTGTTTGCGACGTCACGTACTCCGTCTGTACCAAATAATTTTCCCATAAATTGCTCCTTCCATTTTTTCACATTTTACATAATATCACATAGTATGTGAATGAACAAATTATGTTACGCATATACATCAATAATGAAATCTTTTTGCCCCGTTGGGTCAAAAACCATTCCGCAAAAAACGCGTTAAAGCCCGCGATTTTTTGCTACATTGATATGGGAGGTAATACATATGGGATATTTGCGTTTTTTAATGCCTATGGAATGCGAAGCCACAGGCTATGGCTTTAAAGGGAGAATTCCCGCAGGGCGGTGTCTGGTAGAAAATCGCGACGGCGAAGGAAAAATCACCGTATGGGCGCAGGATATAAAGCCCGAGACGCGGTATGGGGTTTACGTTGTTTTTCCGGACGAGGGACGTTTTGCCGGTGTTTTTGTGGGGAATGTAAATGCCTGCGAAAAGGGGAAAATAGAGGCTCGCCACGGTTTTGCCCAAAACATCATTGGTAAATTTGTCATGGGGGATTTTGTGGCGGTTGCCGTGGTCGCAGAAGCGACGGGGTCGGTGATTTCGCCGCTTTGCGGGTACAGGGACAGACCTGTCTCTTGGCGGAATAGTTTTTTTGTGGCGACGGAGGAGCAAAATTTAGGCCATTTGGTTGAAGCATTAGAAGAGCCTGCACCTGTAGTCGTGGAAGAAGCACCCGCTCCCGAGCCTGTGGTTGAGGAGCCTATTCCCGAGCCAGTGGAAGAAGCACCTGCTCCCGAGCCTGTACCTGAGCCTGTGACCGA
>WQRQ01000147.1 GCA_009786685.1 Defluviitaleaceae bacterium | reverse complement strand
GTGGTTTCGGGTTGTGGTGGGGGAGGGGGCTGAGGGAAGTATTCGTGGAAGGTGGGGGCGAATACGGGGATTATTTCGGGTTCTTCTATGGGGGGTGGTGCTTCTTCTTCGGGGGGATTTCTGAAAATGTATTCTACGAGGGCGGCGGTGTCGGAGAAAATCGCTCCGCGTGGCGCGGTGAACAGTACCGAGATAATTACGTCTTGGCCTTCGTAGGAGGCATATGATACCAGTGTGTGCTGTGCCGCGTTTGTAAAGCCTGTTTTTCCGCCGATTATGCGGGGGTTAAACTCGTCGCGGGTGGGGCGCACCATTACATTGGAATTGCGCATTAGGCGCGGGTCTTCGTGATACTCCGTGGGGGGTAGGGTGAAGTATGGTGTGGAGATGATATCTACAAAAATGGGGTGCTTGATTGCCTCGCGCATGATAAGCGCGATGTCGTAGGCAGTGGTAAATTGGCCGTCACCCGGTAGACCGCATGGATTTACAAAGCGCGTGTGGTACGCGCCGAGTGCGACTGCGCGGGCATTCATCATATCGACAAAGCGTGAGATGTCGCCGCCGATAAACTCCGCCAAGGCTCGCGCTACGTCGTTTGCGGAGGGCAGCATTATGGCGTACAGGGCTTCCAGTGCCGTCATGCTCTCGCCTTCTAACATGCCCAAGCGTCCCGCGTAGTGCGGTAGCGTTACTGCGTTTTCGGATAAAATAAACCGCCTGTTTAAGTCATCCACATGCTCGATGGTTAAAAGGGCGGTCATTATTTTTGTAATACTCGCGGGATAACGGCGCGAAAATCCGTCGGTTTCGTACAAAACCGCACCTGTTTCTACGCATAAAACAAGAACAGACCCCGCGTTGTATTGGACGTCGGAGATATGGATGCCTGTTTTTTCGTACGGAAAGTCTTCTGCGAAGGCGGGGGTGAAAAATATTATTGACATTAAAAGAATGCATAGCAGTTTTTTCATAGGGCACGTCCCTTTCGCAAATATTAAACCATATGGTGATATTTGCCGCAAGGAGGAAAATGCTGGATGAGTATAAATACAGATGTTGACAGGGGGACAGTTTTGTCGGGAACAATCCTGTGTTTATGCGGGTCGGTTAGCTTTTAGCCAAATCATCTACGGAGTGTGGCATAATTGTGAATAAAAAATATGTTGACATAATTTTTTATCTCTGATAGAATCCAATAGTTAGTCGGGACTAACTATTTTTTTGGTCTTGTGGTTAGCGTTGACTAACTAAAAAAATTGAAAGGTGGACTTATTTATGAAGTTCTCTGGATTTATCTTAATATGTTTTGCAATTGCGTTGTTTGCAACAGGTTGTGCGGGTCAAAATACAGCCCCTGCCGCAACTGCACAGACGCACCCCCCCGTACAACCGGTGGCTACCGAGCCGACAACTCCGGTTGCCACTCCCGAACCTGTAGAAGAAGAGCCGGAACTCCCGCGCACCCAAATCAACATAGCCGTCGGTGAAGGCTCCGGTGGTATGGCGTTTGCCGGATTAATGTACGATAACTATCGTGGATTAACGCAAAACGACTATAATTTTCAGGTAACGAGCGGCCAGGTTATACAGGCGGGGCTTCTTTCGGGGGAACTTGACATGGGAGCTATGGCGATAAACATTGCCGCTACCATGTACAATGCAACGGGCGGTGAAATCCGCGTTCTTACATTAAATGCTCATGCTGCAAACTTTATTTTGGACAGAAGCCAAGGAATACAATCTATAGAAGATTTGCGCGGCAGAACCATTCATTCCGGCGGACAAGGCTCTACGCAGGAGTTTGCGTTTGCGCATATTCTGCGGCTAAACGGAATGGACATTAATACGGATGTCGAAATGGTATGGGGTTCTAACCATAATCATGTGGCAAATTTACTGCTTGCGGAGCAGGTAGACCTTGTTTTATTACCTCAGCCTTTTGTTACATCCGTTATGCAAGAAGACCCAAGCATTTACATCGTCCTAGATTTAACCGAAGAATGGGAAAATGTCATGGACGGCGCACCTATGCCGTCAAGCTCTACGGTAGTGCGCACGGAGTTTTTGGAAGAGAACAGAGAAGCTGTGGAAATTTTCTTGCTTGAGCAAGCCGCAGGTGTGGATTTTGTTGTAAACAATCATGCCAGAGCCGCAGAACTCATGGAAAAATTCGGTATTACACAGGCAAGCATTGCCATAGATTCATTACCAAACCAGCGTTTGTCTGCCATGAATGGCTTGGAATTAAGAGCGGCGGCAACAGATTTTTTGATGGTTATGTATGACGCCAATCCGGATTCTGTAGGAGGCTCTATCCCCGATGACGACTTCTGGTTTATCCCGCGCTAAATATAAAAATGCTTTTGTCAAATCGGCAATCATCCTTTTTTGGTTGCTGGTTTGGCAGGGCATATATCTTCATGTAGGCAGACCAATTCTTGTTGTTTCTCCTATGACTACGCTTACTCGTATTATGGAGTTGGTGGTTACTCCTGTTTTTTGGCTTACCGTACGCGGTACTACAACAAGGGTTATACAAGGCGTGCTCTACGCCTTTTCTTTTGGTTGTGTGCTGGCTGTGTTAACAAAGCGGTTTGCGTTTCTTAAAATGTTATTTGAGCCTATTTTGGGTATGTTTAGGGCTATGCCTTCTGCGTCTATTATTATACTCGCGCTTGTATGGTTGCCTACTTTTCGCATACCTATTTTTATTGTGTTTTTAGTTGTAACCCCCATAATTTGGGCAAATATCTATGAGGGATTGGGTACGGTTGATGTTAAGCTACTGGAAGTGTCGAAAATTTTTAAATGGAATTTTTGGAAAAAATGTCGTTATGTTTATATGCCTCATCTTGCCCCGTTTGTGGCGTCCGCTCTTTCTACCGCCTTTGGGCAGGGGTTTAGAACGGCAATCGGCTCGGAGGTTATTGCGCGACCGCCTAACTCCCTGGGGCGTATGATATACGATTCCAGAATTTATTTTCAGACAGTAAACTTGTTCGCGTGGACTATTGCCGTACTTGCCGTGAGCGTTTTTATTGTAAAGGTGACAACAAAATTACTTAATATCGCAAGCGATAAGCTTGCCGGTGCGACAAATGAAGAGGAGGCGGACGGAGATGAAGTGCAACAATCTGGGTAAAAGTTTTGGGAATAAAATTGTGCTGGAAAATTTTAGCCTGGAGCTTCCCGATAACGGAGTAGTTGCCTTTATGTCCCCTTCCGGCTCGGGAAAGACTACACTTACGCGAATCATCATAGGGCTGGAAACTCCCGACAGCGGAAAATTTGTATGTAAAAAGAAGCAAATATCCGTGGTATTTCAAGAAAACAGGCTACTACCGGGTGTTACCGCTCTTGGTAATGTAATGTCCGTACTTAAAAAAAGCGCGGAGCAAAAGGATATCGCATTATCATGGCTTGATAAAATGGGAATCAAAAGCTCCGGCCATCTGTTACCCCGACAGCTAAGCGGAGGAATGCGCAGGCGTTTGGCGATTGCAAGAGCAATGGCTTATGGCGGTGATTTAATCATCCTTGATGAGCCTTTTGCCGGACTGGATGACGCTACACGCAAAAATATATACCCTCATATTTTCGATGACGGAAAAAAAGACAGGCTTATAATACTGGTAACACACGACCTCAAAGAGGCAGAATTATTATCAGACCGGTTGATAGTTTTGGGCGGGCCTCCGCTTACGGTGCTGGAAGATAAAATGAAATAAATCTTGTAAACCATGGTATGGCGGGTTAAAATTCTCCCAAAAAGGAGTGATGCAAACCATGGACATATTTGAAGCAATACAAAAACGCTATTCACACAAGGAGGCATTTTTGCCTGATGCTGTGCCGCTTGCCGACCTTGAGAAGATTGCGCGTGCGGGGCTGGCTGCGCCCAGTGGGGTTAATCGGCAGAGTGTGCGGCTTGTGATTTTGCAAAATCGGGAGGAATTGGCTCCTGTGTGTGCGGCTTCTGCGGCGATTGGGCTGGAGACTGCGCCTGCGGCTATTTCTGTGCTTACGGATAAGACGGTGACGCCGGATGGGGAGTTTAACTTTGAGAAGGAGGACTATTCTGCCGCGGTGGAGAATATGTTGCTGGCGGCTACGGCTATGGGGTATTCTTCGCTGTGGTTGGATAGCCCTTATTTTGACCCGGTGAAGGAAAAGGCGGCGCGTGAGGTGCTTGGTGTGCCGGATACTTACCGCCTGTGGGCGACGTTGCCTATCGGTAAGCCCAAGGGCGAAGGCTCGCGTCGGGAGAAGCTTCCTTTTGAAAAGCGGGTTTCTTATGGGAAGTTTTCATTTTAATATTTCATTGTCGAGCCAGGTTTTGATTTCTTCGCTGATGGTGAGAATTGTTTCGTCGAGGGGTAGGCGGATGCCTTGGCAACCATGTCGGCAAGGTTCGTTGCGGAGTTTTCTGTCGCAACCGTAGCCTTTTTCGATTTTTTCTTTTAGATACGCAGGGAATTTTTCTATAATCTCTGCGTATTTTTTTGTTTTCTTTGCGCGCACAAATATGCAGTAGCCATGCCTTAGGGAGTATGAGAATTCCCATATTCTTTGGGCGTACATATCTCGCGGGGGCACGTTTTTTGGCTTTTTTACGTAGAAAAGGCTGTCGTCGCCCAGCTTTGTAAGTATGCAGGTTAAGCCCATGGCCGTGTAGCGTTGATGTAGTTTTAATGCGAAGCTTTGGATTTTTTGGGGGAGGGGATGTATGAAATCTTTTAGGATGTCGAGTATGTCTGTGGGGTCGGATTTTATTAGCCTGTAGTCGCAACGCAGGAGATTGTGGTCGTTCCAATATCGCCGCTCGGTGCGTAGCTCCATGTCTGCTGTTGCCATTGCTTTTAGTCCCGTTAACAGGAGTGGGTTGTTGGGATATGTGGCTTCTTGCTCGGTAAAAACAAAGCCGCATAGGGTTAGGAATTTTAGACATTCGTTTTTGGCGGAGGCGGGGATTTTTGGATTTTTTGGGATGTCGGATATTAGTAATGCATCGCCGTTTTCGGAGAGCTTGCCGTGGTAGCCGATATCTACGAGTAGGTTTGTGATGTAGTTTAGGAAAGGGTAGTCCGACATGCCGGTCGGTTTTTTGGTGGGTTTTGCGTACATATGCCCGTCCGTGATTAGGTGGCCGAAAAATGTGTGCAGGAAATCTTTAAATGCTATGACGCCTTTTCGGATTTTTTCTTCGTCGGCTATGTCTGTGATTTCGGGCTTTAGGGGGTATTTTTCGGGGATGTTTGGCGGGAGTAGGTTTTTTTTGTAGGCTGCTACTTCGTTTATGGGTTTTAGGATTATTTCTCCGTGTGTGCTCATTTTTTCTCCTTCGCTTTAACGGTATTTTCTGTCGAGGCCTCGGTAGGAAATCGCCTCGGCTATATGCTCTTCGGTGATGTCGGGTTTGTCGGCCAGGTCTGCTATTGTGCGGGCGATTTTTAGGATTTTGTGATAGGCGCGTGCGCTTAGTGACATTGTATCGAATACGTTTTTTAGCAGGTCTTGTGCGTCTTTGTTTAGCTTGCAGTGTTTTTTGATTTGCGTGGTGTTCATCTTTGCGTTGAAGTGGACGCCGCGTTGTTGCTGGCGGGCGCGGGCGTTTTCTACTCGGGCTTTTATTTCTGCGGAGGTTTCTGCTTTGCGGGTGGTGTTGCGCAGGTCGTTGTATTCTACGGGGGNGGCTTCTACTTGGATGTCTATTCT
>WQRQ01000146.1 GCA_009786685.1 Defluviitaleaceae bacterium | reverse complement strand
TCAAACTTTAACAATGCGTGCGCAAACGTTAAAGTCTTTTGGAAAGGGGGATTGGGGGAAAACCTTTTCTTCAGAAAAGGTTTTCCCCCAAGGTTTTAATCTTTAAAATACACAGGGGGCCATTATGGCAAATAAAAAAGATTATTATGAGCAGCTGGGCGTAGGGCGCGACGCTACAGATGACCAATTAAAAAAAGCTTATAGAAAAATGGCTAAAAAGTATCATCCGGACGCAAACCCCGGTAATAAAGAAGCCGAAGCCCGCTTTAAAGAGGTTAGCGAAGCATACAGTATTTTGAGTGATTCGGGTAAGAGGAAAACTTACGACCAGTTTGGACACGCTGCTTTTGAGCAGGGTGGCGGCGGTGGTGGCTTTCATGGTGGGGTGGATATTAATGATATCTTCGGTTCGTTCTTTGGTGGCGGCGGAATGGACATTGGGGATATTTTTGGCGGTGGTGGGCGTTCGCGTCCACGGCCGCGACGCGGCGCGGATTTGCAAATGCGCGTTAATATTCGATTTGAAGAAGCCGTTTTTGGTGCGACAAAGGAAGTTCAGTTGCAAACATATGAGGCTTGCCCCACCTGTAAAGGCAGCGGCGCAAAGCCCGGCACATACGCCGAAAGCTGTAAAAAATGTAACGGCACGGGTAGCGAACGCGTTACACAGCAGAGCTTTATAGGAATGGTGACAAAAATTGTACCGTGTTCATCCTGTAAGGGTGAGGGGCGCATAATTAAAGAGCCATGTGCTACATGTCGTGGTAATGGCCGCGTACGCACAAACAAGACTCTTGAAGTTAATATCCCCAAGGGTATAGACAACGGACAGAGCGTACGCCTTACGGGCAAGGGAGAAATGGGCGAAAAAGGCGCACCGGCGGGCGACCTGTACATCACGGTATCCATCTCGCCCCACAAATTATTCTCCCGTGACGGAAGCCACCTTCATCTCGAAATGCCAATCACCTTTGTACAAGCAGCACTCGGTGACGAAATCGCCATCCCAACCCTCGACGGCGGCTCGGAAAAATACACAATAAAGGCAGGCACACAGCCCGGCACGGTAATCCAGCTACGCAACAAGGGCGTCCCCAACGTCCACAACCCCCGCGCCATAGGCGACCTAATCGTAAAGCTAAACGTAACCGTCCCCACAGTCCTAACCGAAAAACAGCGTGAAATCCTAAAAAACTTCAACGACGCAATGGGCGACGATTATGTTAATCATAAGAAGCGGTGGCTGGATAAAGTTAAGGAATATTTTTCTTAGGAACAAAGTGATTTCATCATTTCAAATTGAATAGGTAGTGGGGTGTATGTATCCGTAGGGTCGTAGGCGTTTTGCGCTGTGAAGGTCTTGCGGATTTTTTTTGCCAGTGCGAGCGTTTCGTGGTCGGCGGGGGAGAGAGCCTCTTCTCCTGTGATTTTTATTGTTTCCAGCAGCACGCTTTCTTCTATCAGGGTCGCGAGGATTTTCTCGCGGTATTCTGCGAAGCGGGTGTCTACATTTTTGGCATACCATGCGTCCAGCGACGTGGTGAAATTGCTGTAGCTTTGCAGCGGGTTAATTGCGGGGAAGTGGCGGGCATAGGCAAGCTGGCGGTCTAATGCCCAAAAGCAGCCTGTGAATCGCTTTGTGTGCAATGTCACAGGCTCCGCGAAATCACCTCCCTGCGGCGATACCGCGCCTATTATTGTAACGGAGCCGTTTGTTCCGTTTAGGTTTTCTACATATCCGGCGCGGGAGTAGAACGCCGACAGGCGTGTGGCCAGATACGCGGGGTAGCCTTCTTCGGCGGGGATTTCTTCCAAGCGGCTCGATAGCTCGCGTAGGGCTTCTGCCCAGCGGCTTGTCGAATCCGCCATTACCGCCACATGATAGCCCATGTCGCGGTAGCATTCTGCCAGGGTTATGCCTGTGTAAATGCCGGCTTCGCGGGCGGCTACGGGCATGTCGGAGGTGTTGGCTATCAGTACGGTACGGGATGAGAGGGGCAATCCTTTTTTGTCACGCAGCTTTGCGAAGTCTTCGAGCACCTCGGTCATTTCGTTTCCGCGTTCGCCGCAGCCTATGTAGATTATTATGTCGGCGTCGCAGTGCTTTGCGATTTGGTGCTGGGTCATAGTTTTTCCTGTGCCAAAGCCGCCGGGGATGGCGCAGGTTCCGCCCTTGGCCACGGGGAAAAGGCTATCAATCACCCGTTGCCCCGTAATTAGCGGCACGCTTGCAGAAAGCCGCCGCCGCACAGGTCGCGGAACCCTGATAGCCCATTTCTGCGAAAGCGATAGCTCCACCTCGCCCTTATCCGTCTCCAGTCGGATGATTTTGAAAAAAGCGGTGTAAGCCCCATTCTGCGCGGCCTGCACGACTTTTCCTTTTACCCCTGAAGGCACTGTCGCCTGGTATGTAATCGCGGGTGTTTCTTCCACCAGCGCAAAGACATCCCCCGCCTCCAAAAAATCCCCGACAGAGGCCGTAACCACAGTAGAAAACTCCGCTTCCGCGCCGTCCCCGCCCCGCAAATCCCTGAAAATCCCGTCAAAAATCCCGCCGATAAGCCCCGGCCGCAAGGTAATCGACATCGGCATACCCAGCTTTTCCACAGTCATGCCGATTTTTAACCCCGCCGTATTCTCATAAATTTGTACCGTCGCCTCCCCCGGCCGTAGAGAAACCACCTCCCCCAACAACCCGCCCACACGTATCATCTCCGCCATGGCAAAGCCTTGGGTATGGCCGCGCCGGGCAGCACATACCGTAAGCACGGGGCCGTTTATGCTTTGTATCACGTTCATATGGTATCCGCCTTTTCCAACATAAATTATTATATTCGCAAAGGCGGAAAAAAATTTTTACATAGCTGTTATACTTTTCCCCCATTAAAATCGTTATAGTGGTGAAAGGTCTTTCGAAGCCATGTAAAAGGGGTGAGGATGATACAGGATATACGTGATTATTTTATCCGTTTGGCAGAGGGACACACGGGAGCTTTGGACGACATATACAACGAGCTTTCGGTGAGGATATTTAACTATGCGCGGACTATAACAAAAAGCAAAGAAATATCGGAGGACGTAACACATGATGTCTTTATACGGATTATTAGCATGGCGGAACGGCTTGCGACGATAAAAAATCCGGTCGCGTACATTATGGTAGCCACGCGCAACCTAGCGTATGACCATCTCAGAAAAAACAAGTACGCGGCGACACTGGACGAAGCCAACCAAGCAAGTGTCATCCCAACGCCCTTTAATATGTTGCCCGACGCGCTTTCGCGGTTGCCCGCAAACCAGCGCGAAACGATATATTTGCACCACATATGCGGGTTTACGCAAAAGGAAGTCGCAAAAATCACCTGCGTCCCGCTGGTAACGGTAAAATGGCGGTGCAGGCAGGCAAAACAGAAATTGCAGGAATATTTTAACAAGGAGGCGTGACACAGTGAAAAAATACGATTCCATAATCGAAGACATTCAAAGCAGTATGCAAGAAAAGCCAAGCGCAGGCCTGCGCGACAGAATAATAAACAGCGCGGGGCAAGGTATTACCTCGCCCCCCACGCGGCGACGTATGGCGTCGATTTTGCTTGCGACGGTTATTTTCGCGCTTACGGCGACTACCGTTGCGGCAACCGCAATCGCCGCCCCCGGATGGCGCGAGCGTTTTCAGCAAATTTTGCAATCGAGAAGAGCCGTGGACGAGGGCTATGTAACCTACTTCTATCCTCTTGAGTTCTACTTTACGGCAGAAATGCAAGAACAACAGCGCAGGGTAGCGGAAATGACAATTTTGTCGGATTACTTTAGCGAGCAGCAAGAAAAGCATATTTCCGAAGCACTGGGCTTAAACCTAACCGGAGAACGTGACCAAACAGACGCCGCTTTATACAATGCATTTTCTACCGGAAGCGTGGTGGCGGTTAGGCTCGACGGCACACCGCTTATGCTTGGGCCGGGGTTTGTATTCCGCAACGACCCTCCGCCTTTAAACGACAGGGATATCTTGGGGATATTAAGCGAGGGTACGCATGTTAAAATCACATCTTTATCCGATTCGATTTCTTACCTGTTTATACCGGTGGATTCCGAAATACCGATACGGGCGTGGCATATAGTAGAAGTATTGGAAGGCGAACATGCAGGTCGCTCGGGCTGGCTGCCTAACTTTTTGCTCCGACCTTCCGCATACACGGTTTACGACTTTGACTTCAACCCCAATCGCGGCCTGTTAGAAATTTTCCACCCGGCTCGCGACATCGACTTTACGATGAGAAAATCATTCAACGTCCATGCGACAATGCAAGACAATTTTATCCATGCCGAAGAAATAGCAATCATCGTCGCAGACGCCGTATACGAACGGTTTAACTTTTGCATAGACGGCATGGAAGGTTATATGCTGCTCACAGAAAGAAACCTTTGGCTGGCAACCATCCTCTGCAAAGAAAGCACAACGCACTCCATGGCAAACGAATTATTTCTTATGTTCGTAGACCCCGTCACAGGCCGCGTGCAAGACCTAATTATGAATACCCCGCAATCACCGATTTTTGGGTAAAAAACACATCCACCACATCACCACTATTAGGCTGTTAAGGGTTGTTCAACTTCAACGATTTTTGCAGCAATGCTTGAGCGTTCGATTTGTTCTATACTTGCACCGCCCTCTTTTTTTAGGACTTCTGCGATATATACATCGCCATTGCCCAATACTTCCGAAATCCAAGCGGTAGCCCCGGAGTATAGTTTAACTTTGTCGCCCTCTAAAATAGCCATTTAAGTAACCTCCTTTATTTATTAACATACGCAGATGTAAGTCGCATTTGTCCTGCTGGGTGTCGTCTATCCATCCGGTTAATACTCTTGCAGTTTTGCCGTTTTCCCCCGTAAGTATCATCTCTACCTCGTATACATCGCCATATCCTTTCAAGTTACCCTTGTAAACGGACGGGAAGCTTGTCAAATTTTTGCGAATATTATTAATCAATAGCTGAACATTTGCCAAATTATATCCAAGTGCCAATTCAAATGCCATCGCTTCATCCGCTCTCGGAAGCACATCCACCACATCACCACCTAGTTATACATTATACGTGGGCTATCAACGCAGTCAATAATATTTTTATGGCATATGCTGCTAAAGAGACCCTAACCGCGTTTTAAACGTATGGTCGCTTCGCACCTTCTCCCCCAGCAGTATAAACCCGCCGATAAAGTCATCTTCACCAATTTCAATTGACGATATTTTATCGTCGGTTGATTTTTTTATTTCCTCCGCAAAATGCATATCCTGCGGACGCAGTAAAAGCTTGTCAAGCCCGTCTCGCATATTTTCTGCTATTTTTTCCTTCAAATAGTCCACATATTCCATCGTCTGCGTAAAGGCTCTTAGCTCCGCTATTACCTCACGCCTTACTTCCTTAAAAAACGCTGTGCGTATAGTATTATACTCCGTCTTAGCCTCCCGTGTTGCCTCCGCCACAGCCCTGTTTGCATTCCGCTCCATCTCCCGCGTTGCCTCCTCCACACGCTCTCGCACACGCGCCCGCGTCTCCGCAAGCTCACGTGCCTCTGCCTCTGCCAACTCACGTAAAACCCGCACACGTGCCCCTCGCACACGCCGCTCTACCTCCCGACCCACAACCGCCTCAAAATACTCCACCTTTCCCATAGCCCTAAACCCGCCCCAAAATCATAAACGCTATCAACAACCCATAAATAGCAATACCCTCCGCCATTGCCACAAAAATCATAGCCTTGCCAAAATTAGCCTCATTCTCGCTAACCGCACCAATCGCCGCACTTGCCGCACTACTAACGGCAATACCCGTTCCAATAGCACCCAGCCCCGTAACCAAACCCGCCCCAATA
>WQRQ01000145.1 GCA_009786685.1 Defluviitaleaceae bacterium | reverse complement strand
AGACACCACAACCCCAACAGGGCGTTTTACATTAACTATTTTTGCCGCAGTAGCGGAATTAGAGCGCGAACATATCCTACAACGCCAAGCGGAAGGCATAGCCGCCGCAAAAGCACGGGGCATACATCTAGGTCGCCCTATAAAAAAGCCCCCCGAAAATTTTGCCAAAGTAGTACGGCAATGGGAGCGCGGTAATATATCTTTTGATGAAGCTTTGGGGCAAACAGGTCTTAAACAAGCCACGTTTTACAACCGCTTGCGGGAGTTGCGGAGCGGCAGAAAATAATCCCAACTATAAAAAGGTGTACTTTTTTATAGTGTCTACTCGCACGAAGTTTAGCATACAAAAAAGAGGAAATCAATACTAATTTTTGCGTTTTGTTTCCACTATATGCCAAACTCGGACAAGTTTACACCTTTATAAAAAAGTACACCTTTTAATAGTTAAAAAGGCAATATAAAAAAAATGAATCAACAAAGCGAAATCACTTCGTACCCTTGGGATAGCCTACGTTGTAATTTTGGTATTAATTCTTCTTATTAATTTATTTAATGGTGTTTTTGACTGTTTGGGCATGAGTGGCATAATCTTAGTTATATTACGGATTGAGTTTACATTGCCCACATTGCTTATAATCGGGGAAAATAAAAACATAGAAGCAGCCTAAAATCAAGCGTTATTTAGAATGGAGGAAAAGTATGAATCAACAAACAGGACAGCCGAGGTTTTGTGCAGGGTGTGGGTACAAGATAGACTCTGCTGTGTCGTATTGCCCGTCTTGCGGCGAAAATTTAACAAGTGCGTCGGCAGCGGCAAGCAGTCGCAGTATGGATATGGGCAAGCTAATAGTTTTAGGTGACGGAAGAAATTTTTTTAAAAACAGGGACTGGGCTATTTACATTTTAATTGCCGTAGGTCTTTTGGTGTTGGGATTTATTCTTGCTAATCAGTTTGGCTACCGTACATTAGGAGGGTCAATTGGCTCAGGGGTTGGTGGTGCTTTTGGTTTCAATGTTCCCCGAGTCAGAACAGGGCTGTACAGTTTGCTTGTGTGGGGTGGCGTAATCGGGGCAGCCGCTTGCATTATTTCTATAATCGGTCAGAATTATTACGTTTCAAAAACAGAAATTTATATTTATGAGAATGGAATCAGAGGTAAAGCCGGAGGTTCCAGATTTTTGCGAAAGCTTGAAGACACCATGGAAATTTCATCTTTCCAGTTGGAGTACAGCAATATATCCTCCGTTGATATTACTTATAAAAGCCTTTTGTCAATTAACGCATTTGGGAAATCATATGTAGTTGGGGTAGAAGATAAAGACAAGGCTACCGAGATGGTCAACATTATAAACAAAAGAATACGTCTTTCAGCAACTAAATAAAAGAAAATTACTAAAATTTATGAAAGGGGAAATATCACGTGAAAAAATTAATTTTGGCTGTTTTGCTCTTACTCGTTATGTCTGCACTGGTGGGGTGTGACGCGGGGGGAAATCCAAGCGTGGTAGGAAATTGGGAATTGGATAGAGTGGAAAACGAACAACCGGGGCGAGCCTTCACTCAACGCCTTGAGTTTTATGAAGATGGAAGCGGGGCAAGATTAAGAAATCCTATTTTGGGCGAAGGGCCGTTTCCTTTTAGTTGGAGCATAATCGAAGAAGGTTTGATGTATATGGCAGGGTCAGGTATATTTGAGTTTGAAATAATAGGTAATGAATTTAGGATGTTTTTTGACAGGGATGAAGATTTCTATGCTGTCTATGTAAGGGTAGATTAACGGAGAGTGATTTTAATGTCAAAGGGTAAAGAGTTTTTAATACTTGCGGCACTTATAATGGCTGGTACGGTACTGGTAGGCGGCGGTATATTCGTAGCTTTGCGTCTGGCAGGTTATCAGTCAACCCGCAGGGGAGAAGCTAATATTACACAAACCCATATTCAAATACCCGAAAATGACACCCCTCCTGTGAGGTGGCAAAGGATTGAAGCCCTACTGGAAGGAATCGGTCGGCACGATGAGCCAATGACAAGGGGACATTTTGTGCGGCTCGTTGTTGGGGTGTTTGAAACACCGACACAAACAGATAATTTATTTGTTGACGTGCTTGAAGACAACCCGGCTAACCCGTGGATAACCGCTGCCGTATGGCGCGGAATTATTGTTCCGGGCGAGTACGGCGAAATGTTTGGCGTGGACGACCCCATTACTCAAGAAGAAGCTGTAACATGGATGGTTAGGGCATTGGGGATTGGCTCCGGCGAAAATGCGATAGGCGTTGCAACAGACTTTGGCTTGATTACAGGCGAAGCAGGGCGAGGTTATGAGCCGAGGAGCATTACAACCCATGGCTTGGCCGAGGGCTTTATTTTATCTATGGCTCAGGTGTTGGACGAATTAACATTTGCCGAAGGAGAAAGGTTTCACTATGTATACCGCAGTGATATTACGGTTATACACAATTCACCTACATACAGCTATGTGGTGAGAGGCGAAACGGTTGTTATAACATTTTATAATCCCAATGAGGATATACGGCGGCTTGCTGTTGGGGATACTTTTGTGTTGGAGCAAACAAACTGGAATCCCTATGGCATGGCGGGTAATATAATTGATATTTTTAATCAAGGAACAAGCTTAGTTATTACAGTGCGTCCACCCCGGTCATTGGATGAAATTTTTTATGAATTTGAGTTTGTCGGCGAAATTGATATATTAGCAGATGGGGACATAATCGTTACTACGGATGGGGAGTACCACTTTAACGATTGGACAGAAATTATCAGAAATCAAACAAGCCTTGTCGCGTGGAATTTCAACCGCACCCAAGGAAATGTTAACATAAGAGGGAGCGTTAGAGTAAACAATCCTATACTTCGCGCCAACATGAATTTAAATGGCATTGATGAGTTGGTTATGCTTACAGGGGCACAGCTCAATCTTTATGTCTCATCCTCTGCGTCTATTAATCATGTGTTTAATATTGGTAGAATACACATCCGCAAAATCCCCGGTATTGTGGTTAGTATACCCGTAGGCATAAGAGTAACTTCCGACGGACATTTTGAACTGGATTTTACGGCAAATGCCCATGCAGAATTTGGCATTAGGAATAACAGAGGTTTTGGTATCGCCAGCTTAAACTATAATTTTGACTTGGACTTTAACGCACGTGTATCTGCGGCTATTAATATTCGTGCGCAAGCCGGCATAGTCGGCACTTTACGCACGCATGATGCATACGGCATAGAAGGCGATTTCGGTAGGGGATTTGAAACCAATGCCGTTATGCAAGGCAGATGTCCCGCAAACGCTTGCTTTGTGGTTAGAACATTCCATGTGCGAAGGGTGCGCTCTATAGAGGGATGGGGGTTTGCAGGAGACTGGAGACATGTGCGATTTGACAGAGATTTAGCCCCTTATGGTGCAAGGTATCAATTCCTTAGAGACGGCAGAAGATTTTTGTCATGCCCTCATCATCAAGATACGCTCTATTCTGCGATACCCGCAATTTTAGTGCCGCCAACCCTTGCAATTGCAAGACCCCCCGCACCACCGGCAACAACAGGAGACGGCACACATGAATTGGTAGGTAGATGGGAACCTCCGAATGAGTGGGTACAAGTAGGTTTTAGAGCGGCTTATCAAAGGGACTTTTATCGTACATTTGAATTCTTTGAACAAGACCATCTTCATTGGTGGGATGGTAATGGTATTTGGCATAGAGAATATGCTGCTAATGATTATTTTCAATGGCGTATATCCGATGGAACTCTAACACTTCAGGGTGGTTTAGGTGGTGGGATAACGTGGGGGCGCGAAAGGGTAATGACTTATGAAATTGTAGGTGACAGCTTGTTTTTAACATATACTTTTTGGGGCAACAGATACGCTTCTACATGGGAGTTGGTACGCTCCGATACTATAGGAGTAGCAATGCAAATAGCCGGAGCAGACGAAAATGAGCCAATTACAACAACCACACAAGACGCACCAAGAAACGGAATAATACCCCAATTACAGATTAGGGGTAGGGTATCTGGCAGTACGATTGCATTAGGAAGCAATCATAGCTTTGCAATACAAACCGATGGAAGTTTGTGGGCATGGGGTAATAATTATTTTGGGCAATTAGGTGATGGCACAACAAGAGTCCGCCACAACCCTATACGAATAATGGACGATGTTGTTGCTGTTTCGGCTGGTAGTGGCCGTTCGGCAGCAATTAGAGCTGACGGCAGTTTATGGACGTGGGGCAGTAATTATAATGGGGAACTTGGAGATGGTACTAACATAGACCGTCACAGACCTGTAAAAATAGTGGATGATGTAATTGCTGTTTCGGTTGGTTGGTTTCATACAGCAGCAATCAGAACGGATGGTAGTTTATGGGCATGGGGTTCAAATCATTCAGGTCAACTTGGAGATGGTGTTAATATGGGTCGTCACAACAGACCTATAAAAATAATGGATAATGTAGTTGCTGTTTCGGCCGGTGGTGGCCATACGGCAGCAATCAGGGCTGATGGTAGTTTATGGACTTGGGGTCGGAATAGTTTTGGAGAACTCGGAGATGGTACAACAACAAACCGCCGCAGCCCTGCAAGAATAATGGATGGTGTAGTTGCTGTTTCGGCGGGTCAAAGTCATACAACCGCAATCAGGACCGATGGTAGTTTATGGGCATGGGGTCGAAATATGTTTGGAGAACTCGGAGATGGTACAACTACAGACCGCCACAGCCCTATAAAAATAATAGATGACGTAGCTACTGTGTCGGCCAGTAGTGGTGGTGGTCATACGGTAACAGTCAGAAACGATGGTAGTTTATGGGCATGGGGTATGAATTTTAGGGGAGAGCTTGGAGACGGTACTAACACAGACCGCCACAGCCCTGTAAAAATTATAGACAATGTAGTCGCTGTTTCCGTCGGGATGGAATCCACTATGGCGGTTAGAACCGATGGTAGCCTATGGGCTTGGGGTATGAATTCTTCGGGGCAACTGGGGGATGGCACAACCACAGACCGCTTTAGTCCGGTTCAAATTATGAACCAAGTAATGGTAACTACCTTGTTGCCCTCATCACCACCGACACAGCACGACACAGCTTTTTCCGCTTACTATGAAATCCTTAGGCGGAAAATTAATACTTACGGTATTTCCGCCATGTCGGGCAATATAGGTGTAGACTACGCAAGGCTTGTAGACTTTGATAACAACGGCATTCCCGAATTAATAATTGTCTATAATGATACCGGGCTTAACGACTTTGGATGGCATGAATATTCAAACGTAATTATTTACGGCTTTTCCGACAGACCGGAAGTACTTCGTGAAAGTCATATCTTTTGGGGCGACCATGCCTCACGACATCTTGGTGTTGTTACGAGCAGCAACGGGAATATATATCTTCATGAGCGTAATTTTATTGGTCTTGTTGATAACTATGACGGTAATTTTTATTCTTTAAGAAATGGCGAGTGGGTTTTGGCACTGAACGTCTCTAACCATTTTAATCACCTTTTGGATACTGACGCGGACGGCAACCTTATACGAGAGTTTATGATTAATGGCAATGAAAGCACGCGAGAAGGGATTGAAAATGCCCCCCGTGATTTGCTTGGAATCGTGACAACAGAAAGGATTCCCCCTTCCCCATTATCTCCCCAAGACATCAATAATGTTTTGACTCGGCTTAGGCAAGCATTTTAGGCTTACAATGCAGACAAATATTCTTGCGATTAACTCTCACAGGAGCCTAACTAACATAGGTAGTGCAAAAAGAAAATCTGCCAAAAAGGAGACCAAAAACGGTCTCTTTTTTGTTATAGCGAATTAATTCGAAATCCGTCCCGCCTGTCGCGGCAAAACCGCGAAAAACACGGTTTTTCGCCGCCGCTCCGTC
>WQRQ01000144.1 GCA_009786685.1 Defluviitaleaceae bacterium | reverse complement strand
CAACTGGATTTCATCCGGCAATATCCCGGCGTGGTTGCGGTTGAATCCGAAAGTGTCCTTGTAGGGTTGGCGGATGTACATGGTATGGATATGCCATTTTCGGGAGTAGTCATAATTACATCCGGGGATGTATCCCGTCAAATGAATCCCCTTACAACCATAGCGGATACGTTGCCTTTGGAAAACGATGCTGCTTATTTACCACACAGCCTGTTTTTGCATTTGGGGTATAACATCGGTGATAGGTTAAGCATTAATTTTACGGGGGAAACCTTATATTTTACCGTTGCGGGTAGCACTGAAGAAATAGTGCTTGACGGCATGGTGGATATGATTTGGCGCATACAGATTTCCAACGAAAAGTTTGCACAGCTTCAAATACAATTTCCACAGACCAATTTTACCATGCTTTCTGCCCGGATGGAAAATAAAGACGATACGATATTACTCTCCACAGCTTATATGATGACATTTTTATGGACTGAGTACAAAGATTTAACTATGCTGGGGACTGCCGCAATAATCATCCCGTATACCATCGAACTTGCAAGGAGCGGTCGGACTTTTATACCTACAATCATAGCTGCGATTATAACAGCATTTGCGTTTATATTACTTATTGTGGGTATGGTCGTTACCCGATTTCGCATTGCAAACAGCATAGAAGAAGGCATGGTCAACGTAGGCACGTTAAAAGCGATGGGGTACCGTAATTACCAAATTATTGCGTCCATCATTGTTCAGTTCAGTTTTGTTGTACTAATCGGCGGTTTGATGGGCGTTGTACTATCAGGGGTTCTTTTGCCTGTACTTACACAAATATTCGAGCCTATGCTGGGATTGCCGTGGAATCCGGGTTTTAATGCCGGGGTTATGCTTTTTTCGCTTATGGCTGTTTTGTTGATAGTATTGCTTTTTTCGTTAATATCGGCTTGGCGTGTGCATAAGCTGTACCCTATAGCGGCACTGCGCGGCGGGATTGCTACGCATAATTTCAAAAAGAACCCGATGCCCCTTGATAAATCTCGCGGGCCACTCATTTTTCAACTTGCCTTAAAGAACTTAATCCAAAGCAAAAAGCAATTTGGTATGCTTACTTTGATTATTGCCGGGGTTACTTTGGCTTCTGTTACGGGGATAACGATTCATTACAACTTGAACGTAAATATGGATACTTTTGTCCCCTTAATAGGCGGAGAATTAGCCGTCAGCGATATAATCGTTTCGATAACCGATACAGAAGAAGGCCCCGGCTTCACAGACAGAATGCAAGCCCACCCGGATGTTGACCAAATATTCGGATTTGAAACAAGTTTGATATTTGTTGAAGGTGTTACTGTAATGAATGAAGTGTTCGAGGATTTTTCACATTTGTTGGGACATTCACTGGTGGACGGCCGCTTTCCTCGGCATGACAATGAAATTGCATTGGGCGAAAACGCCTTATACGCTATAGGCAAAAATATGGGTGACTGGGTTGTTGTGGAAAGCGGCGGGAACGCAGAGGAATTTTTGGTTACGGGCATCATTCAGCAATTTCAGTTTAACGGCATTATAAGTATGATGAACCTGCAAGCCTTGCAACGATTACGCCCAAATGCCGCACTCCAGAGCTTTGTTGTTGTATTAGCACAAGGAACGGATGAAACCCTTTTTACAACAGTAATCCGGGAGGCAGAGAGCAATCTCATTCTGGAGGCAATACCTTTTGCCGCTATGGTTGCGGAGGGTTTGGATACGATGGGTGCAATGTTTACCATAGTAACCATTGTTATTTTATCAGCGGTAGCGGGCGTTGTCATTATGGTGCTGTTCTTGGTGATAAAAACCACTATTTTGCGTAAACGGCGCGAACTTGGCATTCAAAAGGCATTAGGTTTTACCACGCTTCGCCTTATGAACCAAACCGCTATCAATTTAACCCCTGCTATTTTTTTGGGTGTAATAATTGGNGCATTGGGCGGATATTTAACCTTTAATCCACTATTTACAGCACTCTCCAGCGGCATGGGGATTTCACAGGCGAATTTTATTATACCTATAGACTGGACTTTATTCATCTGCGTCGCCGTATTACTTTTGGCTTATGTTGTGTCTATGCTGATTTCATGGAGAATACGGAAAATTTCAGCGTATGCACTTGTGACGGAGGGGTGATGGGGGGGGGTGTCGTTAAAACAGAGCAAATAAACAAAGAAGGTTGGTTGTTGTGCCCTGTATGCGACAATAAAACCAAAAGTAAAATAAGGGAAGATACCTTGCTTGAAAATTTCCCGTTGTTTTGCCCGAAGTGTAAAAAAGAAACCGTTATTTCGCTGAAGCAAATGGAAATAACAATTATCAAAGAGCCGGACGCTTAGACGCAGAGCCGATAACTTGTGAGGTAATCACAGTTATCGGCTCTGTTCATTTTTAGACACAACGCAAAAGAAGCGAAGGTTTTAGACTTGCTTCGCCTCTTTCGCTTTTGAGATGCCGTCAGCGGTAGCTTGTATGATAATCAAATCTGTATCATCAAAACTATCCAACACACTATCCAACACACTATCCAACTGCTTACGCTTTGTACTTTTATCGGGGGTGGTATAAATTATCAAAACCAAAATAACCAACATCGAAATATTTAGCAACGTCCTTGTGCAAAATAAGTTGGAATCTGCATCCGGCTTATTTTTTTGAGATTTTTCAATCACCTTGACAATATGCTTCTGATGGAAAACACCATATATAACTGCCGTCTTCAAAGACAATAACATCGGAAATGCCTTCCTTCCAATCCTTGGCAAACTTAACCTTATCCTCAAGAACAATGCTTGCAACATTTTTAAGCCAGCTTACTTGTTCCTTTGAAAGACATAAAGCTATATCCATAAAACACTACCTCTTTTCTGTTGCCGCGATTACCTCGTCGGCGGTTAGTTTGATTGTTGCCCAGCTACGGCAAGTTTCTATGCGTTTGCCGTTGTCGCCTTCTTCTTTTGCGTAGGCGTATTCATTAAGTACATCGCAGGGGAAATCGTTGCATTGGCCGCAATGGTCTTGTTTGCGCCCTTCGCAACAGGCTTTTACGTCGCACTCGCCCCAGAAGGGATTGGCGATTTTTGTACAGCCTGCGCAGTTCATTTCTTCTCGGTATTTGCACTCGCTGCATTTTAGTCCGCATCTGGATTCTATCATGGTTTCACGCTCCTATCTGTCTTCCGATTTTCATTTGCTTGCGCCACTCGGGGGCTTCGCCGTAGTCGCTGTAGTATTCGTCGAGGCGGGCGATTTTGCCGTCGGTTAGCTTTGCGAATGATACGATAAAATGCGTGGACTCCGCCGAGAATATTTTTGATACCATTACTATGCCGTCGGGAATTTCTTCCGTGCGCTGTACTTCGCCGCCCCAGTCGCCGGGGTATTCGCAGTTGGCGCGGATATACTCCTCCACTGTGAACTGCTCGTTGCTGTCGTGCCAACAAATCACCGCGTCGGGGGTGAAAAATCGGCGCAGCGCGTCTGCGTCCTGCTCCACCACCGCTTTTAGAAAGTTTTTATTCATAATATATCACTCCTCGGACACCATCATAACATACAAAACACGACAACAGTGTGTCGTGTTTGATGGGGGAATTTATTTCTCTTTCCAGGTATCCATGTGGATTCTTTCTTTAACGGATATTTCTTTTTTCTTGGGGATAAGGGCGTTTTTTGCCGGGTATCCCAGGGCAATGTAGCAGGGCATGATGTAGTCTTTTGGGTGGCCGATTACGTTTTTGATATGTTCTTCCTCGCCGTTGGCCGGGATTTTTGTTACTCCGAATATGCCCTCCGAGGCGGCGGCAAGCAGAATATTTTCTATACAGCACCACATAGCGGCAAGGTCGTTGAGCGAAAACAGTGAACTCAACATGTCCGGATTTAAAACTTCGCCGTCGCAAAGGAAGAATGGCAGTATCAAACAGCCCGCATTGTATAACATCGCATGTTGTTTTGGTATTGCGTCCAGATACATTTCTCGTTGTTGATTATCTTCCAATCCCCATGAATCTATGCTTTTACGTGCAAATTCTCTCGTGTAATCGTCGGGAATTATCTTTAAAACTTCCGCTCGTTTATCCTTGCCGACTACTACAAACTCCCAACTTACCATATGGTCGTGTGAGGGGGCTTTTAGCCCTGCGTCGATTATTTTTTCTATGATGGCCATGTCTATTTGCTTGTCGTCAAAATCTCTGATTGTTCTCCTTGTGTTTATTGCTTCATAAATATCCATTTTAGCTCTCCTCCAAGTTTTTTAAAATCCTGCGTAGTTTGTTTTCGAATTTTTCTACTTCTGTTTCCGAAAAGCCTTTGTAAAAAATGTCGTTCATGTTGTTGCATATTTTTTCGTATTGCTCCTGATAGCCTTTTGCTTTTTCGGTAACGGATACGAAAATTTGGCGGCGGTTTACTTTGTCGTGGGTACGCTTTACAAGCCCTTCGGTCTCCATACGGTCGAGCATACTTGTTAGGGTTGTGTTTGCCATGGATGTTAGCTTTGCGATTTCTGTTATGGTTAATTTTTCGTGGTCCCATAGTACGTATAGGATTCTGCCTTGCGCGCCGTTAAAGGCGTCCACTCCGCATTCTTTTAGCAAACGCTCCCAGATTCGGCCGCTTACGCGACCGATTTGAGACATAAGAAAGCCGCCGTATGTTTTCAAATTTATCACCTCCGCTTGGTATATTACTACATGGTAATATCCCAAGTCAATATGTAGTCAGTATTTTTTTGCCTCTGCTTTGATTTCGTCAACAAGGCTCGTTGGCTCCAGCACCTTTACCTTGCTGCCAAAGCCCAAAAGCCAGCTTATTATATACTCACGATTGTCGTAGCCTACCTCAAAATGCAACCCATCATCGGTCTCGTAGAAGCTGTCGCTTCCGTAAGAGTCGATGAGAAGATATTTTGCGGATTTGTCAAATAACGCAACGAGCCTGTTTGTTTCTAAAAAATGATTGCCGAAATCAAGCCTTTCCGGGGGGATTTCCCGTGCTTCGTATTTTTCTTGGCATGGGGATAGGCTGCATAGGCGGTTTAGCTTAAACATTCGCCAGTCCTCGCGCTCCCTGCAAAAGCCAAATACATACCATGAAGCCCATTGGAAAACCACTAGGTACGGCTCTATTTTTTTATGGCTTTCGCCTTTTTTGTAGTGGTAGTCAAACTCTATCAGGCGTTTTTCTGAAATCGCCGCCTTTATGATTTCGATTTTTTCGGTTAAGCTTTCCTTGTAATATGAGGCGAGGTCGATAACTACGGGGGGAGAAATCATCTCCAGCAGTTCCCCCGAGGTTAAAACGCTCTTTTCCAGCTTAAAGCCCTCGGCAATGGAAATCCCACCGCCTGTTCCCTTATGCGTAACCACAGGAATCCCCGCACAACAAAGCGCGTCGATATCCCGCCCGATTGTGCGGCGGTTAACCTCGAATTTTTCCGCTAAAAAAGGCGCGGTTACACGCTCGTGTTGCAGCAAAACGGTGAGAATACCCATTAATCTGTCAATTTTCATCCCATCAACCTCTTTAGGAAAACAGCCCACATAAACCTCGGGATATCCAGCATTCTGAAAAATCGCTGCGGCTGGCGGTATAAGCGGTTTAGCCACTCCAGACCGAGCTTGCGCATTAGCGGGGGGGCCAGTTTTACCGTACCTGCCATTATGTCTATCGTGCCGCCGAGACACATGGTTACGCGGGCGTTTATGTTGCGATTTTTTGTTGCCCAAATTTCTGCACGGGGCATTCCAAGGCATACCAGTAGGATGTCGGGCGATAGGTGGTTTATTTCGGATATGATGGCGGCTTCTTCTTCTGCGGTGAAAAAGCCGTTATGGTAGCCTATGACCTTAAAATTGGAATACCGCGCCTCCATGTTTTCTTTTGCCTTTTCTGCAACGCCCG
>WQRQ01000143.1 GCA_009786685.1 Defluviitaleaceae bacterium | reverse complement strand
CCACCCCCAAAAGCCGGAGAAGCTCCCGTCGGAAAATCCCAGAAAAACACCGTCCAAAAAAGGGTAATCGTCCATCAGTCCTGCTTCCAACACATAGATATATTCCAGCCCCATGTTTAGCAAGGCGGTAGAAAAATCATCCACTATCTGCTTATTCATCCTCAGCCAAGTGTCAAACCGCTCCGCATCCAAAGCCTTGTCACGCTGCTCTATTCCTATAACATTCTCATAAATAATATCGCGTACAAATGTATTTACAACCGCAACGGCTATTCCCAACCCAAGAATCGCAAACAACATCATCCCCAAAACGAGCTGATGTGATAGTTTCAGTGATTTACGATTTCGCATTTTATCCCACCTTCACTTTATTTGCAGTTTGAAATACACCGCCAATCACTAAAACACTTTGACGGCTTCTAAGAACGCATAAAGGCATATCCATAACCGATTTTGAATTATTCGTTGGGCAACTAACCCATGTTGACAGCTACAGTCTGAGGGGGTCGTTGACCCCCTTTATTTGTAATTATAACACAAAATCAGTTAAATAACAACCGAAAAACGAACGATATTTCGATACTTTAAGATGTACATATTGACAAGCGACCTTTCTATAAAGCTGAACCTTGTTAGACTGCGTTACAATTTTATCCAACACTTCCATCGGTGGATTTTGGCAGTCATTACCTATCTGGAAAGGCAGACCTTTTTATACTTATTTTTCGATATACTAAAACAGGACACAGCTAAATCTGCGCCCTGTTTCTGCCATTCCGATTACTCGTCTGCATAAGAATATTGGTTTTAGGGTGTTTCTTAATGAGTTCTTATGTCAGCCACAGTAAAATATCGTCAGTTGATTTTTTTTAAAAACACTATTGACTTTGGAGCAACTCCATACTTTACACTACGTTTATCAGAAAGGGGGCAAAACCAATGGACGATTTTTACACCATAGGCAAGCTGTCAAAAGCCGTAAACATCTCCACGGACACATTGCGCTACTACGACGAAATCGGGCTGCTAAAGCCCGCGCACATCGACGAGTTTAGCGGCTATCGCTACTACTCGCTAAGCCAAGCGACGGAGCTAAACCGCATTTTGGAGCTAAAGGCATACGGATTTTCCTTGGCCGAAATCAAAAAAATGCCAAATTCCGACACCGCCGATTTCTACAGAAAACGCCTTAGCGCGTTGCTTCTCGAAAAGCTTCGCCTGGACAGAATCACCGAAAAACTGTACACAAAAATCAATCAAATGGAACAAGAGGAGGAAAAAACCATGGGTAAAAAAATATTACTGGTAGACGACGCAGCCTTTATGCGGATGATGTGCAAGGATGGTTTCGAAAAAAACGGCTACGAGGTAGTAGCCGAAGCAGAAAACGGCGAAGAAGCCGTACAAAAATACCGTGAGCAAACCCCCGACATAGTAATCATGGATATAGCAATGCCCGTGATGGACGGTATCCAAGCCCTTCGCAGAATAAAAGAACACGACCCAATCGCAACGGTAATAATGTTAAGTGCCATGAGCCCACGCGCCATGGTAATAGAATCCCTGCAAACAGGTGCGAAGCGGTTTATCGCAAAGCCCTTTAACATGGCGGAGCTGCTAACGGCAACACGGGAAGCAATAAACGACCCGACCCCCTTCAACCCGGAAGCCCTAAAGCTCCTAAGCCTACGAGAAGGCGGAGAATCCGGAGAAGTCTTTCTAACACAAAAATCCATCGACGAGATAACCCTAATAGCCAAAGCCGACACAGCCAAAGCCCGAGAAATGTGTGAGCAATTTACAGAAACCTATATAGAATCCTGCGGCGAAGCCTCCGTCGAAGTAAAAGTAATCGCCAAAGACGACACCCACGAGCTATTGCAAAAAATCGCAAGCGGACAAGAAGAAATGCTTAAACTGCTAAAGACAATCGCGGAGAGGCTATAAGCCTCTCCCATGCCTCCGATGCCCCCGCACAAGAAAAACAACACTAACAATCGCAAGCAAAAACTCCGCCGTAGGATAAGTCGCCCACACCCCCGTCACACCAAACAGCCGAGAAAGCACAAGCACCAGCGGGATAGCAATCCCGCCCCCCTGCAAAAACGAAGCCACCAGTCCAAACGTAGGACTGCTCGTCACGCTTAAAAACGAGATGGTAACAATCGTAATCCCATAAAACAAAAACGCGGTAAAATATATCCTAAGCCCCTGACCCGCCAGCTCTGCCAACTCCATATTTTGCTCCGGATTAAACACAGCAACCAAGCCATCCGCAAATACATATGTCAACGAGATAACAACAAAGGCCAAAATAATATTTGTGACTACAGCGTAATTTGCAATACTCCGTAACTTTCCGCTAATCCCCTTCCCATAAAAATAACTCGCAATAGGCTGCATTCCCTGCCCCACGCCCGAGAAAAACATCTGCACCATAAATGCCAATGTCGTGATTATCCCAAAAGCCGCCACCCCAATATTCCCGGCGACGCGATACAGCGTTAAATTAAAAGTAATCATCAAGAAGGAATACAACAATGTATTCAAAAGCGTAGGGCCGCCCACGGCACACATACCGATGATTCTTTTAAGCGCAATCCCTGTTTTTACCAGTCGATAGTTTGCCTTCTTCCACGCCCTGTAAATCAGCAAAAACGCAATCGAGCATGTCATTGCCACCATGGTAGCCCCTGCAACGCCACCCACTCCCAAATCTAATGCAATTATAAAAATGTAGTCAAACACGATATTCATAACGCTTGCGATGACGCCCGCAATCATTGCAATTTTAGGCGAGCCGTCATTACGCTCAAAGCTCGTTAGCGTAAAATAAATAAGCATAATCGGCGAGCCAAGCAAAACCACCCGTACATAAGAAGCAACCATATCCAGCAAATGGCCTTCGCCGCCCAATAGCCCGCTAATTTGGCGCGTAAAAAACAACCCAAACAAAATAAGCGGTACTGCAATAACAATCCCCGCCTTCACAGCCAGCGTAAAATATTTATTAGCCTGCCCCTGCTCGGCCTTTGCCGTATACTCCGCATATTTCGCGCCACCGCCTACGCCAAGCATCATTCCGATTGCAAAAACGATGGTATACACAGGCACGGCAAATGTAACTGCGGCCAACCCATCGCCATAGAAACAAAAACATAATCCACCAAAATCACAATCGTAGAAGTAACCAACCCCACAAGATTTAGCCCAACATATTTAATAAAAGTTTTGAGCAAATTTCCGTTTTCCATTTTTTCGCGCCCCTTTCATTGACTTTTCAAAGCATAGGGCATACCCTAAGGGGAGAGTCAAGAGAAAGCGGCGAAATAAAATGAACAAAAAAAACCTGCTAACAATAGGAGAAATGTCCAAGCTAACAGGCGCGGGCATAAAAGCCCTACGCTACTACGAGCGCGTAGGCATTCTGCCGCCCGCATATATCGAGCCAAACTCCGGCTATCGTTACTACTCCATCGACCAAATCTACATAGTGGACATAATAACCTTTTGCGTAGAACTAGACATCCCACTAAAAGAACTAACCATCCCAAACGAGGACTTCCTAACACGCGGTAAAGAAATCGCCCAAAAGAAAATCCAATCACTACAAAAAGGCCTATGCCTAATACAAGAAATCGAGCAAAAAACCCAATACAAACCGGGCATCTACACCCAAGAAATCCCACAAAAAACCTTCTATGTAAAGCCATGCGGCGGCTCGATTAAAAACCTAAACAAAGTAGAAATCGTACGAGAATTCCTAGACATCCAATACAGCGACGCCCTAACCTATCCGGAAAGCGGCATCCTATGCAAACACACCCCAAAAGCCACAGAGTATTACGCCTTCATAGAAGTCCCTGTAACTCGCAAAGACCTAATGCAAATCCCAGCCGGCACATACCACTGCATCCAAACAAAAGAAAGCCAAATAGAAAATCCCCACGAAGTATTCAAAAACCACCTCGCAGGGAAAAACTCCTACCTAGCCATCGAAGTAGAAAACAGCTTTAAACCACAGCATGAGCTACGTATCATTGCATTTTAATCAAATCCTTATACCAAAGCGCGCTGTCCTTTAAAGTGCGCTTTTGCGTTGCATAATCTACATAAACCAGCCCAAACCTATCGTTATACCCCTTCGCCCATTCGAAATTATCCAGCAGGCTCCAGTAAAAATGCCCACGGATATCAACACCGTCCGCGACGGCTTTTTCCAGGCTCTTTAAATGCGAGCGGATATAATCAATCCGCGTAACATCATGCACACCGCCGTCGGGAGAAACCGCGTCATGGGAGGACATTCCGCTTTCCGTTATCAGAATCGGAAGCTTGTATCTTTCGTATAAAAACTTGGGCATCCAGTAGTAGCCCTCCGGTGTTATTGGCCAGCCGATTGCAGTCTTGGGATGGCCTATGGGGAAATCGGACGGCTTAAAAAACGGCGCGGTGTCTTGGTGTTCCATCGGCGCGGTATCGTAGCAGTTTTGGCCGTAGAAATCTAGCGGCTGCTTTATCAACGCCATTTCGTCGTCCTTTACACCGTCGATAAATTTTTTAAATATCGC
Organism: Defluviitaleaceae bacterium; assembly: GCA_009786685.1. GTDB lineage: Bacteria > Bacillota > Clostridia > Lachnospirales > WQUN01 > WQVC01. The sequence continues at coordinate 1,392 of WQRQ01000143.1, read as the reverse complement.
GACATCTTTTTCGTCACCTGTCGGCTCGGGGTATTTTCCAAAAAACATGGGGTCGCTCCACCATGCACAGCTAAAAAACCACCTGTCCGTAGTCACGGAAAATGTAGCATTGCGTGCAGCGTCGATATCCTTCTGCGAGTCCGTGTTTGGATAATAAAACAATCCCGTAGGCGCATAACCCACATTGCTGTCCTTCACATCAGCGCGTATCGCCTGCACCGCAAGCCCATGCGACATAAGCACATGATGCCCCATCTGCAAACAATCCTTTAACGGAAACACAATCCCCGGTGCATGTGCCCCCACCCTATGCCCAAGCCCGATAAAACATTGCGGCTCGTTTATCGTAATAAAATTGCCAACCCTGTCGCCAAACGCCTTTACACAAACCTCTGCATAGTCCGCAAACCATTTTGGGCTATCGGGATTAAGCCACCCGCCACGGCAAAAAAGCTCCTGCGGATAATCCCAATGAAAAAGCGTGGCATAGGGCGTAATATTATTTTTCAAAAGCTCGTCAATCAAATCGGAGTAAAACTTAACGCCCTTCTCGTTAACCTTGCCCGTCCCATGCGGCATAATCCTCGGCCAGCAAATTGAAAAACGATACGCGCCAACTCCAATTTCCTTCATAAGAGCAATATCATCTTTAAATCGGTTGTAATGGTCGCAAGCAACCAGCCCATTATGCCCGCCAAAAACCTTGCCCGGCTGCTCACAGAAAGCGTCCCAAACAGATGCGCCCTTTCCATCCGCATAAGCCGCCCCCTCAATTTGAAAGGAAGCCGTAGCCGCACCCCAGATAAAATCCCTACGAAATTTCATTAAACATCCACACCCCTTAACATGCCGCAGCGTCCAAAGCCGCTCGTCAAACTTTACGACGAGCCTGCTTTTTTTGCGAAAGGCAGTTTGCCCTATTATATCATTGCTTTGTTGCAAATGACAAACTCTTGGACAATGTCATAACATTTGTCACAGGGTTTTATGTATGCTGTGTGCGAGTTGACAAGAATAGCCTTTGGCGGTGACGCCAATCTTCGTAGAATATCATATAAATTAAGCGAAAACCGAAAAAACCAACAAGGGGGCAGCATGAAAAACTACGCTTACTGCCGCGTGTCCGACGTATGCCAAAACGAAAACAGGCAGTTGGACGCTGTCGGCAAATTAGATATCCCGCAGTCGCATATTTTTGTGGACAAGATTAGCGGAAAGGACTTTAACCGCCCGGCGTGGAAAACGCTGGTGCGCAAATTAAAGCAAGGCGACCTGCTGTATGTAACCAGCCTAGACAGAGTAGGCCGAAATTACGAAGAAATAAACCACTGGTGGCGAGTGCTAACCAAGGAAAAAGGCGTGGATATCGTAGTGATGGACATGCCTCTTTTG
>WQRQ01000142.1 GCA_009786685.1 Defluviitaleaceae bacterium | reverse complement strand
CAAGCCGCAACCACCAGCGGATGAATCCCCGTCACATTAATAAAACGCGTAACATCTTCCCAAGGCGGCGGGGTCGCAAACAACGACATTATCGGAAACCCCGCCCATACTATCAGCGTGATAAAAGGCAAAATATCCGCCGTACGATAAATAAACTCGTGATACCAAAAATGCCTAACTCCCGGCCGGTAAAAAGCAATAGCTACTGCACCGCAAAGCATAGGCAAAATCACTCCGCCCGCCAAAAACAACCCCAGCCCAAAATCCGTAAAATAATACGGCAGGCCAAGACTAACATGAGGCCATCTGCCAAAAACCACAAAGCTCTCTATCGTATTGCCATACATAATCGCAACCAGCGCGTGTCCCGCCTCGTGCAAAAAAATATAAAGATAAAGCCACACAAGCATACCAATAATAGACACAACAACCCGCTTTGCACCCGCGCCAAACGTAAAGACCGAGGTTTGCCCGTAAAAATCGGCCATACCCGCCTGCACCCCAAAATCATTTTTAAGCCTCGAAAGCTTCATTTTTATCCGAAAAGCCCCAAAAGCACAAAGCACCGCAAATCCCAAAAAAATCGCAGCCAAAAATGTGGACACAAAAAACCAGCCGCCCATAATCCAAGCAATTAACGCAGACAGCACAAACGCCAAAATAACCTGCGTAGCCCCCACACCCAAAACCATCCTAAGCATTCGCATATTATAGCTCGCAATCGAAGACGGGTCGGAAAACAGATTAAATTCGCCCGCACTCGTTTCCTTACGAAAATACGCCCAGCCCTCCACGCTGCCGATATGCTCCGCTCCCGTTTCCTCAACAAATCTGATATATTCCAAGCTCTCGGGGTGGTCGGACGGGTTTTTCAAAAGCTCGTAGCGGTAGGTGTATTTGTTTGGCTCGCCGTCTTCAAACTCGTAGCGGCATATGCCTACGCTTATTAGCTGCTTTCCCTTTGCCGACATCATGTTTAGCCAGTTTTCTTCCTTCTCGTAGTCCCATCCCGCAAAAAATTTGTAGATTATTTTGCTCATACACCATCACCTAGCTTCCCAAGATTTTTTCGCCGTTGTTTACCAGCTCGCGCAGGCGGGTTAGCTCGTTTTTTAGTATAGCCTCGCCTGCGGGGGTTATTTTGTATTCTTTTTTGCGGGCGTTTACTTCGCCGTGGTTTTCTATCCAGCCGCGCTCCAGCATTGTGGTAAGTGCGCCGTATAAAGTACCCGCCGCTAGGTTTACTCGCCCGCAGCTTAGCTTTGCTGCGTTTTGCATTATTCCGTAGCCATGCAGCGGCTCGGTGAGCGAGAGCAGTATGTAGTAAACTGCTTCTGTTAAGGGGATGTTTTCGTTCATTTTTGCCTCCTGTGTCTCGGCTTGCGTTATATCCGTTTCCGTTATATATCATGCGCCGATATATTTGTCAAGAATGATTTTTCATTGTATCATTGTGAAAAGGAGATGTTTTCATGCATTTTTCCAAAAAACTTACTTACCCCCGCGCACTTGTGCTTCCTTTTTTAATCACGCCTGTGGAGAGCCTTTTGCAGCTTCTTAGCAATATTATTTCCCTTGGTATTGCGCCGCTTGGGGTTTTGGTTACTGCTTATTTTATTGATACCGCGCTTGCGGTTGTTAGTGGGGGTGGCAGCCCTTATCGTATTATTTTACCGCTGGTTATTATCGGCGGTTTTTCTGTTTACGGGTATATGAGTTGGCCGCTTATTGAGATATTAAACAAACGGCGCGAGATAAAAACGCGACTTGCTTTGCGTTCTCCGCTTATAGAAAAACGCGCCAAGCTGGAATATAAGCATGTGGAAAACAGCGACACGCTGGACTTACTAAAGCGCGTATGGGACAACCCCGAGAGGCAGCTAAGCGGAATTTTTGATAATCTTCTGCAATTTGTTTTGCTGCTGGGTACGGTGGTGAGCTACGCGGTTATTTTGCTTATTAACGCGCCGATTTCGGGGGTTATTCTTATTGTTTTTACCATTCCTGTGCTGTACATAGCCTCCAAGGGCGGCAGAGAGCGATACAACGCCCGACGCCATACCACTACCGCGCAGCGTATGTCGCAGACGATTAGCTGGTTTCTTGTAGCACGGGATACCGCCGCCGAACGAAATATGTTTGGCTACTCGGAATATCTCGGTAAAAAATTTGAGCATTATTATGAGCAATTCCGTACGTACTGCGTGCGGATTAATGCAAAATGGTTTGCAAAGGCGCGGGCGTCTTCGATTTTGCTGGGATTGTTGTCCGCGATTGGGCTGTTTATCATGGCTCCCGCCGTGGCGGATGGCAGTCTCACCGTGGGGCTTTTTATCGCACTACAAGTCGCGCTTTTTGGCATTATCGGCAGAATCGGCGGGGCTATGCCTCGGCATTTTGAAAGCTTCGCGCTGCAAGTGGAATTTCTCAAGGACCTAAACCGCTTCACAGAGCTAAGCGAAGTCCCCGACGCCGAGGTTTTGCCCGACGACAGCTTTGAGTTTGAATCGCTGGAATTTAAAAACGTAACCTTCTCATACCCCGGCACGCAAAAGCTTGTACTAAACGGGCTTACGCTAAAAATGGAAAAGGGCAAGCACTACGCCTTTGTAGGCGAAAACGGCGCGGGCAAAACCACATTAATAAAGCTAATCACCCGCCTGTACAATAATTACACGGGGCTGATTTTACTAAACGGAAGACCCCTACAGGACTGGCCGATGTCCCGGGTAAAGGCCTGCTTTTGTGCGGTATTCCAAGACTTTGCCCGATACGACATCACCGTATCGGAAAATGTTTGTATAGGAAAAATAAACGGCGCGACCCCCGACGAGGTGGATAACGCGCTATCCCTCGCAGGGTTTAACGCGGAGCTTCCCGACGGAAAGGATACTCTTCTCGGCAAAACCCACGACGCAAACATAGACCTCTCAGGCGGGCAGTGGCAACGCCTCGCCTTCGCACGCGCAATCGCAAGCCCCGCGCCCGTTAAAATTTTGGACGAGCCAACAGCCGCACTAGACCCCGTCGCAGAAAGCCAAGTATACGCCCAGTTCGAAAAAATAAGCCGTGGATTTACCACTATTTACATTAGCCACAGACTGGCCTCCGCAAAGCTTGCGGACACCATCTTTGTGCTAAACGAAGGCAAAGTCGCGGAGTACGGCAACCACGACACCCTAATGGAAAGGGGCGGCATGTATGCAGAAATGTTCACAAGCCAACAAAGCTGGTATGAATAAGAAGCTAAGTATTTTACGTGCGACACGCCGCATCGTGCCTATGGTTTTACGTGCCGTGCCTTTTGCCGCCGTCGTCCACGCGCTGATTGCGCTGGCTTGGGGGATTTCCATTGGCATAATCGCGCCTGTGAGCAGTCGGCTTTATGACGCCTTGGCGTTGCTCGCTATTGGTGAGGCGCAGTTACGTGATGTTTACATTATCGCGGCTGTGGTTACGGGAATTCTGCTTTTTAGAGAATTTATGAACGCCGTCCATGCGTTTTCCGTACGGTCGGTGCTTTATGACAAAATACGCGGGCCGCTTAGCCGTGTGATTCATAAGAAAATAAAGACCTTGCCTGCGGCGGCATTCGAGGACAAGGACACACTGGACGATATCGAAAAAGCAGGGCAGGGCAAAGACGGCGCGCTTGGTATGTATCTCACACTCAATGATGTTTTGTTTTTGCATGGTACATTTTTTGTGGTGATGGGCATATTTTTGTGGAGTATACAGCCCATTTTGATTATTACACTGGTGCTTATTTTTGTACCCGTATTTTTTTCGCAGATGGTAGAGGCAAAATTAATGTCCGACCTGGAGGCGGAATCCGCCCCCATCCGCCGCAAAAATGCCCACTACGAGCATTGCATAATAGGCACGGACACCATGAAAGAAACTCGACTGTTTGGCGGATTTTTCTTTTTTAAAAATTTATTTACAACGAGTTTAAACCTGCTGGCAAAAAAGGAATGGGACACGCAAAAGAAAATAACAAAAATTAATCTGCTGCTAAATTTCGTAAAGGCTGCGGGTTGGGTTGGCATTTTGGTGCTGCTTTTCCACTCGCTGATGAGCGGTAATATTACCGTGGGCGCATTTGCGGCGGTGTTTGCCTCCATAGACACCATGTTTGGCTTTATGGAAAATGTCATGGACAATATCCGCTGGGGAGTAACAAACAACCTGGGCAGAATCAACAATTTCCTTAACCTGCTGGACTACCCCACCCCTGCCAAAAGCACCGCAGTCCCCGATTTTGAAGAAGGCATACAACTGGAAAACGTAACCTTCTATTACCCAAAGGCAGAAAACCCTGCGGTAAGCAACGTAACCTTGAAAATCCCCCACGGCGAAACCCTAGCCCTCGTAGGCGAAAACGGAAGCGGCAAGACCACCCTCGTAAAGCTCCTGTGCGGCCTATACAAACCCGACGACGGTAGTGTCATGGTAGGCGGTATAGATTCTGCGGACACAACAAACGACGCGCTTTTTGCAAAAACCTCTGCGGCCTTCCAAGTAGGGCAACGCTATATTTTCAGCCTAAAAGAAAACGTATGTATCAGCGAATACAAATCGGAACATGACCCCCTGCCCGCCATGCGCGACGCGGACGTAAACTACGACGACACCGCCACCTTTCCGCAAGGCATAGAAACCATCCTAACCCGCGACTACGAAGGCGTAGAGCTTTCCGGAGGGCAGTGGCAGCGAGTGACCACCGCACGCGGCCTATACCGCCATCACGAATTTATAGTCCTCGACGAGCCAACCGCCGCCATCGACCCTCTGGAAGAAACCCGCATTTACAAGCGTTTTGCGGAGCTTACACAAAACAAAACGGCTATTCTTGTAACCCATAGGCTGGGGTCTACAAAAATAGCCGACAGAATAGCCGTAATGGACGGCGGAAAAATAGTAGAAATCGGCACGCATGATACCCTTCTCGCGCTTAACGGGAAATATGCGGAGATGTGGGCGGCACAGGCGGATAGCTATGCTTAGGCTTTTTCTGACCAGTCGCGATAGTATTCTGCAAGCTTTCTGTCGCTGTCCATTATGTGCTTGGAAAGCCACGTTACCACGTTTTTGTTGATTTCCATACTTAGGCTTAGGTTATTATCATCGGTAAACTCGCCAAGGGAATAGCCGTTGTTGTCAAATTTTTCTTTCATTGCGGTAGCTACTTCCAAAAAAGCGCGATGTTCTTCTTTGTGTGCGGCGGCGTCGGGATAGGTGCATTCGTCCATTAATTTTTCTTCGTTGTTAAAATGGTTTACTACATAATAGGAAAGAAAATTTATCGCCTTGCCAACTTTATCCGTCCTGTCTAATTTGGAAGACGATAGCACATCCTGCACCAGCTTAAAGACTTCTTTATGGTCGTTGTCTACGATTTCATTGCCTGTTGCGTATGATTCATTCCAAAGTGACATTGTATTTTCCCCCCCATGCATTTTTGTTATATTTTATCATAGGTAAAATCATGCAACAAGGTATTTATCTCCCCACCGATAAGAAGAATAACCGCCACCACATTAAGCCAAAGGCAAAGAATAAAAACCCCCGCAATGCTGCCGTAAATGGCAGGTAGCTGCGAAAAATTAGAAGTAACAAACCCAAAAACCGCACTCACCGTCACCCAAGCCACGACGGTAAACGCCGCCCCCGGGAATACCTTTTCCTTACCCGCACGCGCAAACCTGTAAATAAAGGATGTAAAAATAAACAGAACAACCAACGCACCAACCCAGCTAAGCACTCCTCTCCCAAAAACCAAAAGCACAAGCATAACAATAAGCGCGCCGGAAAAAAGCAGCATAAGCGCGAAGCTAAGCCCTATCTGCGAAAAAAACCCACGCTCGCGCCCGTCGGTAGTACGCACCACCGCCCTAAAGCCGTTTGTCGTATTGTAAATACTAAAAATCAAAGCCGCAGACAAAACCCCCGCATTGCGCGTATCCATTATCTCCGTAACAAACCCCGCCACAAGGTCGGAAACCTCCCCCGGCAGCACATCATAAAGCCCGC
>WQRQ01000141.1 GCA_009786685.1 Defluviitaleaceae bacterium | reverse complement strand
GCTTATTCGCAAAATTCCAAAAAGATTATGAGGATGAGTATTTTACCCTTGAAAGCAAGGTGGCTCTTCTAAAAAGTGAAATTGAGGATGTGCAGGGCAAAACGGCAGACATCGAGCGTTTCATAAAAATGGCAGAAGAATGCGGCGATGTCGCAGAATTAACCGCTGATACTGCCCGAAGGTTCATCGACAAAATTGTAATTCACGAAGGCATAACCGTTGAGGATACCGAAAACCTAAACAGCAAAGGGAAGACTCGGCAAAAGCGAATGCAGGAAGTTAGGGTTTATATAAACTGCGTAGGCGAATTTAAGCAAGAATAAGGCGGCTATCCGAGGGGATGCCGCCATTTTATTTGCGGAAATACGGTTACGCCATATTTCCGCAATCGTCCTTTTTTCTAAATACCTTTTGGTGTATACTAATGTATGTGACAAATGTTATGACATTGTCTGGAAGTTTGTCATTCATCGAAAGAAGTGGTTATCCCCCATGAAAATCCTACACATGATATCCGGCGGCGACAAAGGCGGTGCTAAGACATCCGTTTTCGCGCTGTTGCTCGCGCTTAACGAAGAAATCGACATAACGGTAGCCTGTTTCACCGAGGGCGTATTTTACCAAGAGGTGCAAGAGCTTCCCGTAAAGTCGGAGATGTTTAAGCAAAAATTTCGAAACGACCTAAGTGTAATCCCGCGCCTGTACAAGTATGTGCGGCAGCATGGATTTGACATAATCCACGCGCATGGTGCGCGGGCAAATTTTATTTGTATGATGTTGCGCCCGTTTATAAAAGTGCCTATCATCACAACTGTCCACAGCGACTACAAGCTGGATTTTACCGACAGATTTTACAAGCGATTTTTTTACACCGCGCTTAACACAATCGCGCTGCGCACGGTGGATTACTATATCGGCGTATCGGAAGAATTCCGAAAAATGCTAATCAACCGCGGCTTTGAAGAAAGCCGTGTGTTTTCCGTGTACAACGCGGTGGATTTCAAGCGCGAGCTTCAATTTTGCAAAAAAGAAGAATTTTTAGCACGTTTAGGTGTCAAAGACTACGAAGACAAAGTGCTTGTAGGAATCATCGGGCGTTTCGACTATGTAAAAGGCCACGATGTTTTTTTGCGTGCCGCCGCGCAAGTGCTTGCTAAAAATCCCAACTTCCTCTTTCTGATGGCGGGCGAAGGCGCGGAAGAAGCAACCCTAAAAAAACAAGCCGAGCAGCTTGGGATTTCAAAAAACGTAGTATTTGCGGGCTTTGTAACGGATATTTTCAGTTTTATAAACGCAATCGACATAAACGTATGCGCGTCGCGTTCGGAAAGCTTCCCATACATGCTGCTCGAAGGCGCGATGATGAAAAAAGCCACAGTATCCACAGCAGTAGGCGGAATCCCCGAGTTAATCCTTGACGACCAAGAAATGGGCTTCCTTGTACCAAACGAAGACCACAAAAGCCTCGCAGAAAAAATCATCCACTACGCAGAAAACCCGCAAACCCGTACCCTACACGGCGAAAACCTATACACCCGCGCAAAAAACAACTTCTCAAAAGAAAGCCTGCAAAAAAAATCCATCCAAATCTACAACGATGTCCTGCGTAAAGAAAAAGCAGAAAACCGCGTTTTCGATATAATGCTTTCGGGGTACTACGGTTATGCAAACTCAGGCGACGACGCCTTGCTCGATGCCGTTATCAAAGCATTGCGGCGCGAGCGCGAGGATTTGTCCATTCTGGTTTTAAGCCGAAACCCGCAGGAGACCATGCGGGATTACGGTGTTTTTTCCATTCATCGGCTAAATTTTTTCTTGGTGCGCCGTTATATGAAAAAAACCCGCCTAATTATTTATGGCGGGGGTAGCTACATGCAGGATAATACAAGCACGCGTTCTCTTTTTTACTACACTTTTTTGATTCACATGGCAAAGTATATGGGGCTGCGCGTAATGCTGTACGGCAACGGAATAGGCCCTCTAACCAAGGCACGCAGCATAAAAAAAGCCTGCCGCGCTCTAAATGTGTGCGACTATATCTCTCTGCGCGACCCCGTATCGCTGGACTACATCAAAACAATAGGCGTACAAAACCCAAATGTCGCGGTAAGCATAGACCCCGTTTTTTCGCTGGAAATCTCGCCGCCACCCACTCCGCCGGATTTGCCCGGCAGTCCGTACTTTATCGTGTCCCTGCGTCCGTGGCCAAATAACGAGCCTGCCTTTGTAGAAAAGATATCCGAAGCAATCAACTACGTCGCAAACAAATATTCTCTAACGCCCCTGCTAATCCCCATGCAGCCAATGGACGTCTCCATCCTGAAGGAAACAGCAAAACGCCTAAACCACGACCATGTCCTCATACAAAAAGTATACGACTACAAAACCATAACAGCAATCATCTCGCGGGCAGAATTTGCCCTATGTATGCGCCTCCACGCCCTTATCTACGCGGTAATCACAAACCTGCCCATAATAGGCCTCGTATACGACCCAAAGGTCTCAAGCTTTATCTCATATATGAACGAAAAAACCCAGGTAAACACCTCAAACCTAAACCTGCCCGCCCTAAAACAAATGCTCGACGAAATAATGCAAAACCCCGCCGCCGCAAAAGAAAAAATCGCAGTAGAACACAAGCGGCTAAAAAAATTATCGGGAGAGGACGCGAAGATTGCGGTTGGGTTGCTTTAAGAAATTGTTAATTATTTAGATTTCCTAATATCATTTGGGAGTGTTTTTGAAATTTTCAAATCACCAAACTCCATAAATTGACCTTCTCCTGTTGGAGATTGTACGGCTATGCCTATTTTAAGGGTAGATGGTGCATCCATTCTTAATATTCTGGCCATTTTATAATCTATACCATTTGTAGAATAGTGACAAGCAAAGACATTTTCTTTTCGTATTATTTGCAAATAAACATAATCGCCCTCAATATCAACACCATTTGCATCATCCGAATAATTATCAGTTGCAACGGTTACTATTGAGTTAGTACCTAAATCCGTATATTCAAAGGCTGTTTTTAACCACTTTCTTTCGTTTGCATAAACAAAAACGGTGCAAGCGTCATAAGTTGACCTAAATGTAGGCTTTACACGTGCATTTATTATAAAACTTCCGTCCACCTCTTTAAAAAGAAAAGGGGCATTTGCAATTACATTGCCTTTAACGGGGCTACAAATAAAATCAGAATTAGGTGTTGACTTGATATGAAATTTATCACTTTCTACTCTTAATTCGCTTTCGTTCATCCAGTTAAATTCTTCTAAATTCATTGTCTAATCCCTCCGTTTTTTTCGTTTTTAATATTTTAAATAAGCCGCTCCGGTAGGAGCAATTATACATTGCACATGCGTCAAATGCATAGAATATAAACTGTGAAGGGCGGAAATAACGCCGCAATGGTTCTAGTTCATTGCGGAAGAAATTTCATAGTTTTTTTGAAAAATGTATAAGTCTGTGTGTTACTTTGAACCCAGCTTTCAAGTGAAAAACCAAACTGTAATCGTTATCGAAATCGCAGTCACTACCAAATTCAACACAATCGTTTTCTCTTGCCCAGTCCTCGCACATTGTAACCAAAACCTGTGCGATGCCTTGGTTGCGATATTCGGAAAGAACAAATATTCCATCTAAATGTCCCCATGGGCCAATGTCACTTTCTGTCCAAATCGATTCATGGCGAATGTCCACACGAGAGAATCCAACCGCTATATCAGCATCGAATGCGATGAATGTCGCCATTTTCGGGTTTTGCATTGCATTCAATACATCCTCATCGTCATGCTCACCGCAATAATCGCCTTCGCACATTTTGATTGATAACTCCGTTACGGTTTTCAGGTCATCAACGCTCGCTATTCGGTATGTTATGCTCAAACTATCTACCCCCAATAAGTCTTACGCACATACCACCTCATTGTGGTACATAAGTGCGCCCTTTGTTTTACTATGCAGCTAGTAAAACCATTTTATCATAATTTATGTGTCTTTGTTGCGAAGTTTTCTGGACTGCGTTATTTACACCCTTAAAAAATGACGCTCTACTTTTTCATGGTGTTACCCCGTTATCTTCGGCGGTGCATTCTTCTTTGCGGTACAACCTAAGCGTATCGGTTGTAAAGCTACTGCCCTTCGCAATACCCCTGTGTGCGGTAATATCTTTTAGCGGCATGAGAATAACACCATTTTCGTAGCTTTTTACGGTGATTTTTTGCGTGTTAAATTTTTCCCTTATGGGGGACGGATTTCGAATTAATTCGCTATACTTTTGCCAAAATTACCATATGTATAAAAAAGCGCAAGGCAGTAAGAAAATATAAAATAGATACGCTACCCGGGGTGATAACAATGCCAAGGACATCAAGAGCCGTAAGCAAAACGGGCATATACCACGTATTGCTACGCGGCGTAAGCAAAATTTTTAACAGCGAAAAAGACAAACCGGAATATCTGGACAGGCTTGCTAAGTGCAAAGAAGAGTGCGGATTTTATTTATACGCATATGCCCTTATGGAAGACCATGTGCATTTACTCATCCACGATGGCGGCAAACCGTTGTCCACGATAATAAAAAAGCTAAACATTGGCTATGCGTCTTGGTATAACACAAAATACGAGAGGGTTGGGTCTTTGTTCCAAGGCAGGTACAAAAGCGAGCCGGTAGAAAGTCACGAATATATACTCACCGTAGCAAGGTACATCCTACAAACCCCCGCCACCCACACAAGCTACAATGACTACCTCGCCCGTAACAAATATGATAAGCTAACAGACACAAAGATTATATTGGACGCATTTTGCAGCAACGACTACGAGCGTGCAAAAAAGCTTTTTTCCGAATATGTAAACGAAAAAAACGACGACAAATGTCTGGACATAGAAACAAAGCTAACAGACACGGAAGCAAAAAATCTAATCCCCAAAGACATAAAAAACATGGCAAAGCCCGAAAGAGACGCCGCATTAAAAACACTAAAGGAAAAAGGCATGTCCATAAGGCAAATAGAACGGCTAACCGGCATAAACAGAGGGATTATCCTTAATGTGTGAACACTTCGCCCGAGTCCGTAGATGTTTTGGTTAAAACCTGGCCAACCCGCATAAACACAGGAAAGTTGTCAAAAGAACTGTCCCCGTGACAACATAAGCAAAATTACATGGAGGTGCTTTATGAAACTACTAACAAGCTTAGCAACTATCATTTTAATCGGGCTGTTTACATCGTTGATGGTTGCCGCAAATTCGGTAAGCCCGGAGAGGATAACCGTTATTATAAACGGCGAGACGCTGGAGTTTGCCAATCCGCCGTTTGTAGAAAACGCGGAGATTTTGGTACCTATCCGACCTATAGTGGATTTCTTCGGTGTGGATTTGCAATGGGATTCGCAGGCTCGTGTTGCGACGATTGTAAACGGAAGCATTACCATAACCATAGCCGCAGACAGCTACGAAATCCTATGGCAATGCAGCTACACAGGGCGAGAAGAAATATTCGAAATGCCCGTACCTGCCCGCATTCACAATAACGCCCTGTTTATGCCCGCGCATGACATCGTAGCGGTGCTGGACTACACGATTAATTATGTCGAGGATTTTGCGACATCTTTCCGATGGGGAAGGGTGGACGGCGAGGCCGTGAGCAGTTATCAATCAACTCTGTGGCTTGCGGAGAGTGGCTTTGCGCATTCGCAGTTTCGTGTTGCGGTGATGTATGCGCATGGCTGGGAAGGCGCGCCGAGGGACTTCGAACGCGCCGCGTATTGGTACAGAAAAGCAGCCGAAAGCGGAATCCCCCAAGCGCAAAACAACTTGGGCATGTTATATCGCCACGGCAACGGTGTGCCGCAAAATTACGAAACCGCGGTATATTGGTACAAAAAAGCCGTGGAGCAAGGCGAGCCAAACGCCGAGTTTAACCTGGGCTTTGCATATCTCATGGGGCTTGGCGTGGAGGCAGACCCTGCGCAGTCCGCATATTGGAACAGGCGCGCCGCAGAACAAGGGCAAGACCGCGCACAGGCGCAGATGGGTTTT
>WQRQ01000140.1 GCA_009786685.1 Defluviitaleaceae bacterium | reverse complement strand
CGGAAAATGGTATATAAACGAAGCCGATGCCACCGCCCGAGCCGCAAAGATAGCCGAAAAATTCGCTAGGATTAAAGCGCGTTCAATATCCACATCCCGAGCGTAAGCACAATTAAATGCACGGGATAAAAAATATAAAATAGCCACTTGCCGCCATTGCCACGCTCGCCATTAAAATTGTAAACCAGCACCGTAGCAAGAATCATTCCAATAGGAAATACAGATTGAACAGTCGCAAACTCAGGAGTTATCAACAAGGGCAATCGCTCAAAAAAGCCTTCGGGAATATAAACCCCTGCCGTCATAAACCCGGAAACCATACCAAGGGAGATAACTGAGAAGCAAACCGATGCAAACAACCCCGGCACAATGCGCTTTGCGGTTTCATTTTTGATAATATGATGCATTAAAACCATGGTAACGCCAACAAAATACCATTCCAGCAGCATAGCAACAGGCACAAGCAAGATAATATATATTAACCAAAACAAAAACTTAAAACGAATCCTGTCATACAAAGCCAGCACAAGAAGGCTGTAAATTATAGCAAACACAATCCCCAGCACGGGGTACATAGTGGGGTTTCCTCCGCCCATAGGCACGCTTAACGCCAAATAGTGGAATGGCGTGGCAATAAGCCCCATCACAAGCAACCGCAATATATACCGCTTCAAATTAGAAGTATGCCTATATCCCTGCGCCACAAAAAATGCCATAATAGGAAAGGTAAATCCACCCGCAATATACATAGGATAGGCCAGCCAAATAGGAATAATATCCCACCATGCGATAACAATATGGCTTAACGTCATTCCGATAACCGCAATCCATTTTAACTGTGTAGCGTCTAGTTTTAACATACTAAGCACCTCTGCCATCATTTAATTTTTTTTGAATTTTTCTCAAGCTCCTGTTAGAGCGAATTCAATGAGAAACCGTCCCGACGGAGCGGCGGCGAAAAACCGTGTTCTTCGCGGTTTTGCCGCGACAGGCGGGACGGATTTCGAATTAATTCGCTATAGCCCAAGCCGTTTGACGCTTACAATTATACAATAAAAAACACCCCGCTCAAGAGGTGTTTCGGTTAGTTGCATTGTGAAGGGTGTAAGTTGCATTTTTTACACCAACAGCATAGCATCACCATAGCTAAAAAAGCGGTATTCCTCGCGTACCGCTTCTTCGTAGGCGGCGAGGGTTGCTTCGCGGCCTGCGAAGGCTGATACCAGCATTACCAACGTGGATTCCGGCAGGTGGAAGTTCGTTAACAGGCCGTCCATGGTTTTAAATTTGTAGCCGGGGTAGATGAAAATATCCGTTTTGCCTGCGCCTGCTTGTACATATCCGTTTTCGTCGGCGCGGGATTCTATTGTGCGGCAGCTTGTTGTTCCTATGGCTATTACTCGCTTGCCGTTCTTTTTTGTGTTGTTTATCAGGTTTGCGATTTCCGGCTCTACGCGGCAGTATTCGCTGTGCATGTGGTGCTTTGTTATGTCGTCTTCCTTTACCGGGCGGAATGTGCCTATACCTACGTGCAACGTCACACGGGCTATGCTTACGCCTTTTTTGCCGATTTCGTTAAGAATTTTTTCCGTAAAGTGCAAGCCCGCCGTGGGCGCGGCTACCGAGCCTTCGTGTTTAGCATACACTGTGTTGTAGCGGCTTGTGTCGGTTTGCTTTTCTTCGATATAGTGAGGGAGCGGCATTTCTCCTATTTCTTCCAAAAGCGGCTCAAAATCGCCTTCGTGAGAAAGCTCCACTACGCGAAGGCCATCCTCGATGATTTCCGTAACCTCGGCAGAAAGCCGCCCGCTGCTGAATGTAAGCGTATCACCAACCTGTGCCTTTTTGCCCGGCTTTACAAGCACCGCCCAGCGGTTTTCGTCCAGCCGCTCGTGAAGCAGCATTTCCACATTATTGTCGCTCATCAGCCGCGCAGGTATTACCTTGGAATCGTTGATAACAATGCAGTCCCCCGGCTCCAGCAGCGATACGATATCCTTAAACATTTTGTGCGAAACCTCGCCCGTGGTTTTGTTCAAATGCATAAGCCGCGAGCCGTCGCGCTGCTCGATGGGCTGCTGCGCGATTAGGTGCTTGGGGAGGTCGTAGTAAAAGTCTTTTTTGTCCATTTTTATCATCTCCAAAAACTTTTTATTATCTTAGGCAATCCAATATGTGAGTGGGTATGTTCTTATCCAGAACTTTTGTTTTACCGTTAATGACTTGTGCGACAGGGGTATATGACGATGTGTTGTCGTATAACCATATTTCGTCTACATTTACGCGCTTGCCTAACGCTCTTACATCACCGTCGGGCAGTGAAGAGTAAATGGTTGACTTACCTACACCGTTTATCCCACCAATTATTGTGTATCTCATAGAAGCTCCTTGCCCACTACTTTTTCTTGTGCCAAACCTAGTTTTAGGGCGAGAAGACGCTGATAAAAAAGTATCTCTTCGCGGTCGGTAGCTTTTGAAAGTAATTCTTTTAGCTCGGCAATAGAATGAGAAATGAATGATTCAAACATTGACTATAAGCCCCTTTCATGTTTACTTATAATTCAACCCCATAATACAAATGCGAATAACGCTTATCATCTATTCTCGCTACGCTCGGCATAACACCCCAAACGGAAAAATCATATTTTTCGAGCATATTAATGCTTGCGGTATTACAATCCAGCAACATCGCAATCAAATGAGTATAGCCGATTTGCCTTCCTTCAGTTATAAGGTGTTCAATCAATTGGCTACCTATACCTTTACCATGATAATTAAAATCCACGTAATAGCTAATTTCCCCCACGCCTTCAAACGCTTGCCGCCCCGGGCGGTAAGGAGAAATACAGCTATAAGCAACTATCTTGGATTCCGACTCGTATACAAAAGCGGGCGTTTTTTTATTATCGTGAGCCTCAAGCCACGGTATTCGTTCTTCGACTTCAAAGCAAACCGTGTCTCCCGTGCAACGTCGCGAATTTACAGCTTGATTATAAATAGAAACAATATCCGTCAAATCTGCTTTTACGACCTTTCTTATCATGCCCCTAATACCACCGTATCTCCACGCCCGTATAAGTTTGCAACTAAATTCTTTTGTTCGGGATTCGCATCCATTAATATATAAGCGAACTTTTTAGATAGCATATAAATCACCCTCAATACCCCTTACCATCACAAACATGACAAGTTTTTACGGTAGGGACACTATTATATACCCTGCATGTAGCGTTGCTTCCAAAGATGGTTGTCGTTATCACAAAATATCTTGGATAGCGACATCTTTTTGCAATTTCCAGCAAAATATTGTCATCATTTATTTTTCTAATCGCACTGTCACAAATATTTGCATGAGGCGTGTTTGACGCGATTTTTGCCAGTTTCGAAGGGTCTGTGATGGTTGCTATCAGATTATTCGATTTTTCTTCGATTACTTGTATCCTACGGAAATTATCTGACCTTTTCATCCATATCGGCTTAAACAATGTCGCGATTTCTTCAATTTCCAACTAGTTCTGTAAAAGATGAATTTTTGTTCTCGGATAGATTTGCCTTTATCACCAAAACAATGCAAATAGCAAGGCCAACCATAGCTAGGGATAAGCCCGACAAAAGCCCTAGATTAATATAGCCGTCGTTTACATACAAAAATACAGTCAGTGCCACTATTAATATAACAGACGTTATACCTACCCATTTTAAGTTTGCCATACATCTAATACCTCCTAATATCCAGCTTTGTCTTGGTAGATGTTTTGGATAAACCCGCTCAAGCCCGCATAACTACTTCATTATTGCCAAGAGAACTGTCCCCGTAACAATATTCGTCATTCCAAAGTTGGGCTTTAATGTAAGTGTGTTTTTTCCTCAATTATTCCGCAGAATTTACATCTGTACGTTGTTTCAGTCCAAGTGGAAACATAATTGTCTGTTGTACCATGGTTATCCATTACCTTCGTTTTATAAGTTTCCATAAAGTGCTTGTTATTTTTACAATTTATTTCTGAGGCTTGTTCGAGTAATTTTAGTTCATCAGAGTTTAACGAATCTCGTATCCTATTTATTGCACAATTCCATAAGGATACATCGGATTTACTATTCAGTGCAGTATTAAGCCATTCCAAATGTTGTTTTTTCTTCAAAACATCCAATCTGTCAAGTATGGCTTTTCTTGTATTACCATCCAGCTCATTTCTGGGGATTTCATCCAAAATAAAATGGTCGTTTATTTTTTCAATCGCGGCAAAGCAGACATCTACATGCATAGCATTCTTTATAAGTTCAGCCAGTGCATGGGGGTGACTTATCTTATCAAGCGCGGCCATGCGAATATCAAGAACGGGGTCTGTAGATGCAAGCTTCATCAAGATTTCTTGATTGTCTGTTTTATAAACGCCTTTAATTCGGGTGTTTGGATTTTTGCTCTCCCATGCAGGTTTAAAAAGGTTTAACACAGTAACCTCTCCTTAAAAATACGTATCCGCAACCTCATAATGCTCTATTTTGCTTATATAATCTGCAAGTGGTGTTCCTTGCACTTTTTTACATATACTGCGCAGTTTCATTTGTGCCTGACATGCATTCGCATACCCTACGGACGCACTTTTTTTCATAAGATTTTCTAAAAACAATACCGTTTCTTCACATGGAACACTGTCGGATACGTTTATAAGCCTACCCATAAAATCATTATAATGCCCGCTCCCACGCGCTAAAAACAAACCACAGTTTTTAATTTCGCTAAAATATGCGATGA
Organism: Defluviitaleaceae bacterium; assembly: GCA_009786685.1. Classification (GTDB taxonomy): domain Bacteria; phylum Bacillota; class Clostridia; order Lachnospirales; family WQUN01; genus WQVC01. The sequence continues at coordinate 1,435 of WQRQ01000140.1, read as the reverse complement.
CATGTTTATCGCCCATGAGAGTTAATTTTATAGCAGCTTGCTCTACTATTTCTCTAAATTTCCCTTGTACAGCAAGCGAAAACAAAACATCCGACACGGTCAACTTTGATATTACAATTTCAGTAATAGCAGGATGATTCGTCTCATTTGCAAGCATCGCAAGAAAACGCTCGTCTTGTATTTTGTTTATTGCGGCTATCCGAATATCCAAAACAGGGTCGGTGGATGCAAGCTTCATCAAGATTTCTTGATTATCCGTTTTATAAACTCCTTTAATGCGGGTGTTTGGATTTTTACTCTCCCATGCAGGTCTAAAAAAGCCCATTGTGTAAGTTCCTTCCCGACTTCTAATACCATCGTATCTCCACACCGGTATAATAATGCCGCAGTATATCCATAAAGTTAAACCCTTCCTGTGCCATGCCTTGCGCGCCCATTTGGCTCATTCCTACGCCATGCCCCCAGCCGCGTCCGTTTAATGTGATTCCTGTGCCGCCTGTTACCATGGTTGGGGTGGAGTTTATTCTTCTTGTTGTAACGCCGTCAAATACATACCCAAAATGCACGGTGGCAACGGCTCCGTTACCGCCGATTGCTTGGTGCGAGTTTAGCGGTGCGTTTGTGGAGTACCACCCACTTGTCACAGATACATTTGGCGTAGAATGCATTCCGCCCGTGATTGTAAAAAATCTACTTGGCAAAGTACCGCCGATGTTTGTAAACAGCCCACGCACACCCGTGGTATCGCGGTGTGCCGCCCATGTTCCGTTCGCGCCGTGCAGTGTTAGCTCCAGCACGCGCCCGCCTGCATTAATCCTCGATTTAGAAATCCCATGCACCGCGCCAATGCCCGCGCCTGCGGCGTTTGCGGCCTGTGTCAGTTGCGCCCAGGTTACAGTCATATCCCAGATACGGGGGTTATGCTCTGCGATTTCGTTTACGCTTCTGGCGTAGGGGCGTGCTTCGAAGAAAACATCTTCCGAGTTTTCTGTCGCGCCGCCGCTGGAAGAAAAATACTGCGCAATAATAAGCTCATCGTCGTAAAACAGCATAAGTCCAAAGGTCGCCCAAACCGCGTCGGAAGTAAGCTCATGCTCATTAGCCGCGCCGCGATACGATTGGCAACAGGTAGTATCGCATAGGTCAAAGGGATGGTCTCTATGGCTTTCTGCATGGCGCACTCTGCGGAAGGTATATGTCCGAGAAGCCACGGCCTGTGCCTTCAAAGCCTCGGGATGAAAGCTCGGAGACATTTCCGCAGGCAAAACGCCAAGCAAATACTCCTCGATAGAAAGCACATTTACCGCACTCACAAGATTGCCGCTTGGGATAAACTCAATAACCCCACGATACTGGTCGCTCCCGATAAAGGTAATATCGCCGTAGCTGGCCATTACCTGTGCCGCCGCGCCTGCCGTAAAAGTATAAACAGCTT
>WQRQ01000139.1 GCA_009786685.1 Defluviitaleaceae bacterium | reverse complement strand
TTCTTAGGTGTGCCGAGCGAGACGCTTCCGCCTAACTCGATACTACGTGAGTTTGTCGGGGGGAGTTGTTTTACACATTAGATGGACATTTTTGCAGAAATAGAGATATCCGCCCCGCCGGAAAAACCAATCCCCCACCCCCCGCTTGCGTCTATACCTATACGCGGGGGTATTACTGCCGACCCCATCCGCCAAAAATTCTACGACATGCGCAGCATGGCTTCCGACAACCCATATACATGGAACGACGCACGGCTATTCTACCGCCAAGCCAAATTTATGGAAGGCTTCACGGATGACTATACCGCATTCGCGGATTTCTCCATGCATTACCCATGCTACCAGCGCATGGGCTACGAACGCCTTCGCACATACTTTACATGGCGCACAGCCCTTCGCCGCGCAGAAGCCACACAAACCACCCTATCCTACATCTTCCTGCACATATACGAGCTCCTGTCTTGCATAGGCACAAACAGCCCCGAGGACGCACTCGCGGGGCTTATTTCATTGCAAAAAAACTACGCACCGCAGTTCCCCGCGCTCGACAACTACCTCCCGCAGTGGCTACAGGACTTCCACATATACTACAACATCCCCCTTTCCACCCCCATCTTTACTTACGAAAACAGCTCCCTACTCGACTGGAACACCTTCTCATCCTACGACATCACAAAATCAAAATTCTACGCACTCCCCCAAAACGCAGAACTCCTAAACGACTGTTTCCCCCACGTTACCCGCGCCCTCGCCGCCCTCGCCGCCCAAAAATCCATCACCCTTAGCGACCTTTTCTCCCACACCTCAAACCAACAAATTCCATGGCAACCCTTTCGCCGCGCCTTATTCCACCCCCACCTAAACCAGCCCAACCGCACAACAACCCTACCAAACAACAAAACCTACACCGTCACCTCCAACAAATTTACAACCCAACACACCGCCCCCTACGCCCACAAAAAAGACCTGGTCGCCTACATCATAAAAAAAACCGAAGCACTCCTTCGCCGGTCCACTAACCACAAAAAAATAACCGCCGACCCCACATCCCTACAAAAATCCACCACAGCCCTATCCCAACTAAACATCTCAATCCCAGAAATAACCGCCACAATAGAATCCGCCATCTCCTCATACCACACCGAAAAAAACCGCATAGAAATAAAAATAAACCCCAAAAACCTAACCAAAATCCGAGAAGAAGCTGCGGACACAACCGAAAAATTAATTGTTGAAGAAGTTCAAAACCAAGACCTTGGGGCGCAGCCCCAAACCCCGCAAGGGGACGCAGCCCCCTTGACCCCCATCATTAGAGAAAGCAATCTTGTCAACGCGCTTTCGGAAAAAGAAAAAGATGCGTTAAAGCTCATCCGTAGCGACGGCGAAGTACAAAAAATAAAAGCCTTCGCTGACCGCGAAGGCTTGATGTTGGAAATTTTGATTGACAATATAAATGAGAAGGCTATGGATGTTATAGGCGATAATCTTGTTGAGGTGGATGGTGATACTGTCATTATTTACGACGATTACTTGCACTATATAGACGATACTATGGGGGCGGGCGCGTAGCGTTGTTATAGGGAGCGATTTGCGCGCCCGCCCATCCATGCTACATCTTAAAGTACGCAACAAGCTGCTGTAAAATCTCGGCTTGGGAGTTTAGTTCTTCCGAGGAGGCGGCGGTTTCTTGTGATACCGCGCTGTTGGATTGTACTACTTGCGAGATTTGTTGCAGGCCTACGCTTATTTGGGATATTGCGTCGGCTTGTTCTATTGAGGCGTTGGAGATGTTGTTTATTATTTCGGAGATTTCTCCTGCGCCTTGTACTATTACGTCCAAAGATTCCGAGGTGGTGGAGGCTATGCCTGCGCCGGATTCTACACGGGAGATGGATTCTTGGATTAGGCCTGTGGTTTCGGTGGCGGCTTGTTGGCTGCGGGCGGCTAAGCTGCGTACTTCTTCTGCCACTACCGCAAAGCCTTTGCCGTGTTCGCCTGCTCTTGCGGCTTCTACTGCGGCGTTTAGGGCCAGTAGGTTGGTTTGGAAGGCTATGTCTTGGATTGTTTTTATTATTTTGGAGATGTTGTGGCTGGATTCTTTTATTTGTTCCATGGCTGTCAGCATGTGTTTCATGGCGTCGTTACCTTCGCGGGCGTTTGCTGTGGATTTACCGGAGAGGCTGTTTGCGTCGGACGCGTTGGTGGCGTTTTGTTTTGTTTGTTGGTTAACGAGGTCTACCGAGGCGTTTAGCTCTTGGATGGAGCTTGCCTGTGTTTGCGCACCGTTTGCCAAATCCATCGCACTGGAAGAAATCTGCTTTGCACCGGAAAGCACCTGCGACGAGGATGACGAAATCTCCGACATAGTTCTGTTTAGCGTGGAGGAGATATTGTTTACGGAGGACTTGATGGCATCAAACTCGCCTTTGAAATCGGAGGTAATGCTGACGCGTAGGTCGCCGCCGGCTACAGCCGCTAAGGTTTTGTCGATTTCGCCTATATAGCCTGCAAGCTTGGCGATTACTGCGTTTACGTTGCCCTGTATCGCTTTAAAGTCACCGGCGTAGTGGCCTTGAATCGTTTTATCAAAGTAGCCTTCGCCAAGGCGGTTCATTGCTTCTTTGATTTCTGTTATGGGGGCGTTTACTGCTTCGGCCAAGCTGTTAAGGCCTTTCATAATATCGCGCCAGCCGCCGTGATACTTGCTTTCGTCGATGTGTACGCTAAGGTCGCCTTTTACTGCCGCCGCGTCTATCAGGAAGCTGATTTCGCCGCTTACGGCTTCTATGCGGTTTCGCATATCGTTTACCGCGTCGTTTAGCTTGGCTTTTTTGCCGGGTAGCTTTTCCATATCCGCTTTAAAATTACCGCCTGCGATTTCCATAAAGGTGCTTACTACCTTGTCTTGGGTATCGAGGGTGGATTTTAGCATTTCGTTTATCTTGGCTGCAACCGTACCGTACTCACCCTGGAACTCGTTGGCATGTATAAATGTGTCGATTTCGCCGCGGGCGTGGTCGTCTGCCATTTCGTCCATATCGTGGATTAGCTTTTGCAGGGTAGCAACCATGCTACGGGTGCTGTCCGCGAGCATTCCCATTTCGTCTTTGTTTTTTACATTAATATTTGTCGAAAGCCGACCGTTTGCGATATCGCTAATCGCGCCTACCATATTATTAACAGGCTCGGTAATAACCCTTGTGATAACAAAGGCAATCACTATCGCCGCCACAATGGCAATCACGGCTATGACAATCAACGTGTTGATACTGGACGCCACGGCTACCTCGATATCGATACGCGACTGGTTTTTAATCCCTCTTATTTCTTCAAACATTACTTCAAAATAGGTGTCTATATAGTCGTTTCTGTCCAAGCTGTCATACACAAAGGTACGGGCGGTAAGTATGTTGTTGCCCATAGAAGCATTAAGAATGGCGTGTACCTCGTTTGTGGAATAATCTAAAATCAAACGCTCTATATGGTTTAACTGCGACATACGTGTGTTTCTTGCATCGGCGGCAAGGTTTTCGTCGTTTATCAGGTTTTGCCTAAACGCCTCGGCGGTTGTCACCAGCTCTTCTCGCAAGGTAGAAATATCTGCGTAAAGGCTGTTGATTTCCCCAAAATTGCCGGTGTACAGTGCCATGAGCGCGGCATGATGACGCATATCGGTGGTTATCATGTCAATTTCGCCCATATACAAATATCTTTGTACCGGCCCATCCAACACGCCTCGATAATCGTCACGCACCTGATTAATCGTAACAATCCCATAAATAGTGATAAAAGCCAACAAAAATAAAATAAGCCCAAAACCAACAAACAGCTTCGCGCCTATCCTGATATTTCTTAACAGCGACATAATATCGTCCCCCTTTATTTAAGTAACTCTTTATACCATTACAACTACAAAAAAACAACAAAAAAATTTAAAAAACCCCACCAAATTATACCGTTTTAAAAAATCCAATCATCTGTTGCAATGTATGCGCCTGTGAGCTTAACTGCTCGGAAGAAGCCGCAGACTGCTCGCTTGTAGCGGAGTTGCGTTGTACGACTTGTGAGATTTGGCCTATGCCGCCGCTTATTGTGTTTATAGAATCGGCCTGTTGTACGGAGGCATTGTATATTTTGTCTACAACTGCGGCGACTTCCACTACGTTTGTGGCTATGTTGTTTAGGCTGGCGGCAGTGGAGTTTGCGCGGTCTGTGCCGTCGGATACGCGGTCTATGCTTTCTTGGATGAGTGCGCGGGTTTCTTGGGAAGCAGCGCGGCTTTTTTCTGCGAGAGCGCGTACTTCGTCGGCTACTACGGCGAAGCCCTTGCCGTGTTCGCCTGCGCGGGCGGCTTCTACTGCGGCGTTAAGGGCGAGCAGGTTTGTTTGGAAGGCAATGTCTTCTATCGTTGTGATTATTTTGTTGATTTTGTTGGAGGACTCGTTGATTGCGGACATTGTATCGAGGAGTGAGGACATCTCCGAGTTGCCTGTTTCTGCGTATTGTTTGGACATCGCGGCCAAGGATGCCGCATGTTTTGCATTTTGTGTGCTTTCCTGTGTGCGCTCGTTTATGCTGTCGATGTTTTGTGTGAGGTCTTGTACGGAGTCTTTTTGCTCTGCCGCACCCTGCGCCAAAAGCGTGGCGGACTGTGCAATTTGCGTACTGCCCGCGAGTACTTGTGATGAGGATACGCCTATTTCTTTGATTGTGTCGCTTAGGGTGTGTTCTATTTTGTTTATGCTGTCTTTGATTTCGGCAAAGTCGCCAACGTATTCGCGATTAATGCCGCGTGTAAGGTCGCCTGCGGCCAGTGAGACAAGCACGCCGCTCATCTCGCCTATATAGGAAGAAATCGCCTCGGACGTACTGTTTGCGGCCTCTTTGATTCTGCCGTATTCGCCCTTGTAGGAAGCGTTAATGCGGTGAGAAAAGTCACCCCGCGAAAGATTGCCGAGTGCGTCCGAGGTATCCGTCATCGCGCCGGAAAAAACGGACATCAGCGTATTTAGGCCTGTGGCGATGTTTGACCACTCGCCCGCAAATTTAGATGTGTCCGCACGGGCGGAGAGGTCGCCTTCGCTGCCTGCTGCAACTAGGGCTTCGATGTTGGTGGCAACTTCGCTTATGGTTTTTACTACTTTATCGGAGACTTTGTTTATTTCGGATTTTTCGCCCTTGTAGTTTGGTAGCTTTACCGCAAGGTTGCCCTGCGCAATGCTTTCCATTTCCGCAAGGATTTCGCGGCATATTTTTACGTAGGAAGCTACCATTTGGTTTACGCCTTCGGCTACATCCTTGTACGCGCCGCTAAACGCGGTGGTGTCTATGGTGTAGGAAATCTGGCCTTCGTACTCGTGTTTTTTGTACATGGTGTCAATGCTGCCCACGATTCCGTTAACGGTGGATACAACTACTTGCAGCTTTCGGGCGAGTTCTCCTATTTCGTCCTTCGCGCTTGTGTCCAGGTTGATGTTAAGATTGCCCGCCGCCATGTTTTCGGAGGCTTCTATCATGCGGCTGAGGGGCTTGTTAATCGAATTTATGATTACCAAAATAAGCACAAGCAAAAGCAACGCCGCCGCCGCAGAAGTAGCAATGGTAGAAACAAGGGCGGCATTTGCCATATTATTGGAAGCAATCGTCATATCATAGGCCTGCCGCTCGTTGATATGGGCAAGCTCGATAAGCCAGTCGCTCATCTGCGTATTAAACGGAACACAGTATGTCTCTTTGTAATTTAAGGCGGCAGCTTGGTTATTTTCCGAAGCGTAGCCCGCAACAGTGCCTACAATCCCGGCGGCATAGGGCAGACCGTCCACAAATTTATTTATCGTATCCCATTCATTGCCCGATGTTATGCCCTTACGCAGCATGTCATCGCGATAGGCTTCGGCAAGTGCCAAGAGGCGACCGTATCTGTCCATTACAAAGTCTAAATGCTCTGCGGTTTTTGCAGGGTCGGGCGTGATGATGGAATCCCGCAAGGCCGAACGCAGGGTATCAAAGTAATGCGTCATATAATACAGCTTTTGGAAAGGTGCGATGTTAAAGTCATTAACCTCAGTAATATTTTCAGAAAGTCGGTTAAGGTTAATCACGCTAATCACAGTGATAGTAACCATGGCGGCAATGGCCACCACCAGCAAGATATATAATCTCGCGCTGATTTTAAGATTTTTCATAAAAAAAATCCCCCTATTTTGTTTAGATAAAGCGGATTAAATGAGAAACGGTCTCGGCAGAGCAAAAAATCGCGAACGCCTCACCGCGTTTTTTGCGATAGGCGAGAC
>WQRQ01000138.1 GCA_009786685.1 Defluviitaleaceae bacterium | reverse complement strand
AACCTTCTTATGCTCTCGTTCAAGCGGTCGCTTTTCCAGTGTTCCCTGCTCGTTTAATAACTTCTTCCACTCCTTAATGGTTGTCGTGCCTACTTTGAAAATTTCGTACGCTTCTTTTACTGTGTGTCCTTCGCCTATGAAGTCCATTGTTTTTCTTCTTAAATCTACACTGTATGCCATACGCTAATTATACAATGGTCTTGGATTGTTTCAGCTTAAATGATTATATCACCAATATATGCTTCTTTGCATAAAAAAGGAACTGCCTCGCTTCTTTTGTTAGCGAGACAGTCCCTTTTTAACAACTAATTACAATTTAAAATATGCCACAAGCTGCTGCAACAATTCCGCTTGCGAGTTAAGCTCCTCGGAGGCGGCGGCTGTTTCTTCCGATACGGCCGAGTTGGATTGTACTACCTGCGAGATTTGTTGCAGGCCTACGCTTACTTGGGATATGGCTTCGGCTTGTTCGTTGGAGGCGTTGGAAATTTGTTCTATTATTCTTGAGATTTCGCTTGCGCCTTCTACTATTGTACCCAAGGAGGCCGATGTGCCTACCGCGATTTCCGAGCCGGATTCTACGCGGTTGATGGATTCTTGGATTAGGTTTGTGGTTTCTGTGGCGGCGGACTGGCTGCGTGCGGCCAGGCTGCGGACTTCTTCCGCTACTACGGCAAAGCCTTTGCCGTGTTCGCCTGCGCGGGCGGCTTCTACTGCGGCGTTAAGAGCCAGTAGATTTGTTTGGAAGGCAATGTCTTGGATGGAGCGTATGATTTTTGAAATATTGTTGGACGCGTCTTTGATTTGCTCCATGGCCGATAGCATTTGTTTCATAGACTCGTTACCCTCTTGGGCATTTGTGGTGGATTTGTGAGAAAGGCTGTTTGCATTGGACGCATTTTCTGCGTTTTTGCCTGTTTGTTGGTTAATCATGTCTATGCTTGCGTTAAGCTCTTGCAGTGAGCTGGCCTGTGTTTGCGCACCGTTTGCCAAGTCCATTGAGCTGGAAGAAATCTGCTTTGCGCCGGCAAGCACCTGCTCGGAAGCTGAGCTGATTTCCGACATGGTTTTGTGCAGGCTGGTTGAGATGTCATTAATAGAAATCTTAATTAAGTCAAACGAGCCTACATACTCACGATTAATCGTACTGCACAGGTCGCCTCCGGAAATTTTAGACAGTATGCTTTCTATTTCATTTATATAGGAAGATGTGCTGTTAACACAGTCTTCGGAGGCAAGTATGGCTTGTTTGAATGAGCCGTTGTAGCTTGACGGGTTAGGGTCTATGCCCGCGGCTAAAATCTTACTGTCTATATCCTTCAAATCAAAATTGCCCGCTTTCATTTCTTCCAGGGTTATACCGAGAACTTTAAAGGGTGCGTTTACTTCCTTAGCTATTTGATTAAGCCCATTCATGATTTTGCCCCAGTCGCCTTCGTATCTTGACGCGTCAATGGTAAAGCTAAGGTCGCCTTTAACTGCGGCGGCTTCTATCATTGCATTGATTTCGCCGCTTACGGCTGTTAGGTTAGAGGATAGGTTGTTAAGTGTTTGCGGCAGTATCGACCAATCGCCCACCCATACGGCTTCATCCAATTTTATATTAAAGTCACCGTGGCTTATTTTGTTAAGCTCGTCCGCCATAACCAAGATATCGTCCGCAGTTTGGTAAATAAGCTTGTTTATGCTGACGATTACGTCTTGGAAGGAATTATTGTACTTATCCGCATCCATTTGGAATTTTATATTGCCTACTTCGATATATTGTTTATAAGTTTCGTCGAGGTCGTCTACGATATTTTTGATAACGTCTACGAGGTTAAGCACGTCCAGGCTAAGCTCGCCAATTTCGTCGCGGGAGATTTTTGCTCTATCCACGTTAACATTAAGACGCCCGCCGGAAACATCCTTAACTAGACCAACAAGGCCTTTAATTGGCGAAATAATGTTGCCGATGATAAAAAACAAAATAACAAGTGCAATAATCAAGCCAACGATACCTACTGCAATTGCAATAAGGGTGGTTGCAGTTATTTCGGCATTAATATCGTCCAGCGGCAGTGCAAGTAAAACCGTACCGAGGTCATTGCCGTACGGGTCGATAAGCGGCATATAGAAAGTACTGTAGCTTCTGCCAAAAAGCACTACTTCTTCCATGAATTCGCGTCTTTCTTGGAAAACTGTGCGTAGGATTTCGGGATTTTCCATCCTTGTGCCTACCACGCTTACGCCTCTTTCGTCGTACATGGTAGAAGCTACCCTTTCGTCGTCTACAAAAATCGTAACGGCGGCATTGTATCTTTCTGCCAGCTGCTGTGCTGCTTTTGGTGTATCCAGCGCGAAACCTGCTACCATCGCGCCGATGATTTCTCCATTGTGATAAACAGGTACGGAAGCGCGTACAGGTATCCGGCGTATGCCGGAAGCGGTATATGCTACAGAAATCGCACCATCCAGCGCGTTTAGCAACGCACGGTTTGTCATAGGGTCACCGTATCGGGCAGGCTCGTCTGTACGAGCAAGCCCTATACCCTTGGTATCGATTACCGTAATGTACGTAATGCCAAACTCCGCGACTAATTGATTGCTTACGCGCAGGATTTCGTTAAAATTGCCTGTTGCTACTGCCGGACCCATCCTGGGGTCGTTTGCGATGTCGATACCTACTTGGATTACCTGTCGGCTAACGTCGCTCAAATAGTAACGCACGCCATGTGCGGCGGATTCTATGCGTTCGTTTACAAGGTAATCGCTTAGCGACCTCATTTGCAACATTGCGATAAGTAAAACAACCGCTACTAAAACCGTAATTAACAGTGCTACAGGTAGTAGTATCTTGCTCTTTAGCTTCATGTTCTTCATTTTTTACGCACCTTTCAAAATTGATTTTAATAAAAACAACTTAACATTTTTTACAGAAATATGTCAACAGCATTACAAAAAACAACCTTTCATTTTTTCAATAATATATTATAATAGCAAAATATGACAATAACGTAAGAGGTGAAGCTATGAACGCATATGCACAAATAATCCGCGAGCGTTGGGAAGAAAATATAAAAGACGGCAACGCGGCCGCAAGATACATGGAAAACTCCACGGCGATATACCGTGGCGAGCCGGTGGCGTGCTTATATATGCCGAAAATATTCAGCCGTGAGGCGTATGAGTTTTTGCAAAAAGCTGCGGGTGAGATTTGTGTAATTTTGGACAAGGTAATAGAGCGGTATTTGTCCGACGCGGAGTATCGCAGGCTTTTTCCGTTTGATAAGGAGCTGGAGGAGTTGATTCTCACAGAGGCGGGATATCCGCGTCTTTTACCCATTGCGCGGCTGGATATTTTTTTTGACGAGGACGATTTCTCGTTCAAATTTTGCGAATTTAATGCCGACGGCGCAAGCGCGATGAACGAAGACCGCGAAATCAATAACGCCATACGCAACAGCGACGCTTTTATCGAATTTACAAGACAGCGGGAGCTGCTGGGCTTTGAGTTTTTTGATTCTTGGGTGCATGAGTTTGGGGATATATATTCGAAGTACAATAAAAAGGTGGACGTTCCACGCATAGCCATTGTGGATATCATGGAAAACGGCACAATCCCCAACGAGTTTATAGAGTTTAAAAAGGCCTTCGAAAGAGCGGGATACGACACTAAAATATACGATATGCGTGATTTGGAATATCAAAACGGAATCCTTCATCAAAATGGCCTAAAAATTGACGCGGTATATCGCCGCGCCGTCACATGCGACGTAATTCGCTTTAAGGACGATGTGCAGCCATTTTTGCAAGCCGCCCGCGATAATGCCGTTTGTATAGTCGGGCATTTTCGCACGCAGATAATACACAATAAAGCTGTGTTTAAAATCCTGCGAATGTCGGAGACCCTTTCCTTTTTATCCGAAGCCGAACGAGAATATGTACTGCGCCACATCCCCGAGACCCTTCCGCTGGAAAGCGGAAAATTTGACCTGTCGGAAGTGCTGACCAATAAGGACGCTTGGATTATCAAACCCGAAGACCTCTACGGCTCACGAGGTGTGTTTGCAGGAGTAGACGAAACCCCGCAAAGCTGGGAAAAAGCTGTCCGCGACACCATAGACACAGGCTATCTGCTACAGCAATTTTGTCCGCCATACCAAACCGAAAACCTCGACTTTACAGAAAGCCCCTGCCCGCAATTTAAAATGTACAATAACATAACAGGCCTTTTCGTATACAACGGCAAGCTCCAAGGTATCTACTCCCGTGCAGGGCTGATGGGTACGATTTCGCCGTTTACGCGTGGGCTTACGGTTGCGTCGCTGGTGTGCTGCCATAATAAGGAAAAATTTCGCTAGGGGGCAGAGCATGAAAGCATTTGCAAAATGGATAAAGCCCGTACGGGATTTTACGGATGTATGTCCTGTGTACACAAAAAAATTCTCCGCAGTTGGGGAGAAGGCAACGCTTTTAGTTACCGCGTTGGGATGCTATGAGGCTATGTTAAACGGGAAGCGAGTAAGCGATTATGTGCTTGCGCCCGGCTGGACAGAAGCCTTGTTATCACGCGGTGGCGGTGGGCGTTTGCAATTTCAGTCATACGACATTTCTCATTTGCTAAAGGAAGAAAATACGCTGGAGATAACCGTAGGCAAAGGCTGGTATCGCTCACCGCTGGCGGGCTGGCGCGAAGAAGACGCCCAAGGTTTCCCCGACCCGCGCCTAATCCTCCCTCCTGCACTAACCGCCATGATAAAAACAACCACAACCACAATAGAAACAGATGAAACATGGCAGGTATCCGAAAGCCCCGTGCGCTTCAGCGAAATCTACGACGGCGAAATCTACGACGCCCGCGTCACAACAAGCCCCCAAAATCCCGAGCCTGTAGAAATCTACCTCACGCCAAGCTTAACATTAATCCCCCAACAAGGCGAAGAAATCCATGAGATGGAAAAAATCCAACCCCTCGCAAAAATAAACACCCCAAAGGGCGAAAGTGTAATAGACTTTGGGCAAAACATCACGGGGTATATTGAGTTCACTCTGCCCGAGACCACGCAGGCCGGTACGGAAATAAAAATTTCCTTCGCGGAGGTGTTGGACGCCGAGGGTAACTTCTATACAGAAAACTACCGTACCGCAAAGTCGGAGCTTCATTACATCTGCAAGGCAGGTATGCAAACTTACAAGCCAAAATTTACATTCTACGGCTTTAGATATATTAAAGTAGAGGGCGCGACCTTGCAAAATACCACGGCAATAGCCGTATATTCCGATATGGAGCGGACAGGTTGGCTCACCTGCGCAAGTCCGCTTCTAAACCGCTTCTTCGAAAATGTGGCATGGGGGCAGAAGGGCAACTTTCTCGACGTGCCAACGGACTGTCCGCAGCGCGACGAACGCTTGGGCTGGACGGGCGACGCGCAGGTTTTTATAAAAACCGCGGCGTTGTACTACAACGTGGAAAAATTCTTTACAAAATGGCTTGTCGACGTCGCCATAGCACAAACCGAAAATGGCCTAATCCCGCATGTTGTACCCGATACGCAGCAAAGTAGGGGAGGCAGTGCCGCATGGGGCGACGCCGCTACAATATGTCCGTGGGAGCTTTACCTTGCCTACGGCGACAAAACTATTCTGCAAAATCAATTCGATAGCATGTGCAGGTGGGTGGATTTCATAACAACCACCACAAAGGACGAGCATGAGTGGACAGGCGGAACGCATTTTGGCGACTGGCTTTCGCTGGAGCTTCCCTCCCCGGAGGTTAACCCCGATATTCGTAGGGGGGCTACGCGGCATGATTTTTTGGCGTCGGCGTTTTATGCGCATTCGGCGTCGCTTGTGGTAAAAGCGGGCAAGGTGCTGGGGTGTGATGTTTCTTCCTATAAAAAATTGTACAAAAATGTGGCCGAAAAATTTATAAAAAAATACGAAGGCGACTACCGTACGCAAACGGAATACATTCTCGCGCTGCACTTTAACCTCACAAACCACCCGCAAAAAGTAGCCGACGCACTCGCAAAAAAAATCGCCGCCGACGGCAACTGCCTAAAAACAGGCTTTGTCGGTACGCCGTATATTCTCCATGTTCTGAGCAGTCACGGATACACCGACTTGGCATATACCCTTCTTCTGCGAGAAGAATACCCATCGTGGCTATACCCCGTCACAAAAGGCGCGACCACCATATGGGAACGCTGGGACAGCATAAAGCCCGACGGCTCGTTTCAAACCGCAAACATGAACTCATTTAACCACTACGCTTACGGCGCGGTTGCCGACTGGGTGTACACCGTAGCGGCGGGCATTACCATGGCCGCGCCGGG
>WQRQ01000137.1 GCA_009786685.1 Defluviitaleaceae bacterium | reverse complement strand
CCCCGCCGCTATGGCGGGCAAAGCCCGCCGCCGCTTCCTCGGCTGCGCCTCCGGGACGCGCCACAGGCGCGTAGTCAGCGTCCGTACGATACTGCACCACCGACGGCAACGGAATTTTGCCAAAGCCATTGCTTACGTCAATAGCCTCGGGGCGACTGTTGCCATTATCCCAGTAGCTTATTACCGAGTTTGTTGTGCCAAGGTCTATGCCCAAGATGTACCAGTCTTCGGGCAGTGTTCCCTTCTCTTCTATTTGTTTACGATAGTTTTCCCAAGTCACTTGCGTCTTCCTCTCGTGGCTGCAAAAATTTGGTTGCTTCATTGTAACTGTTTTATAAGAAAAAATCCAGCTAATACCAAGTTTCTGATATAATAAAGCTACTATCCATCGAAAGGAGTGAGAAAATGTCTTGCAAACATTTCGGAAGGTGCGGAGGGTGTACATACTTGGACATCCCTTACGAAGAAGAGCTTACAATAAAAAAAGGCCATTTGGATGAAGCATTAGGCGAATACGCCCGCTATCTCGGCATTCTCCACCCCGCGCCGCACCCGGAAGCCTACCGCAACAAAATGGAGTTAGCCTTCGGTGACGAAGGCAAAGACGTCTGCCTAGCCCTCGGAATGCGAAAAAAGCGAAGTATGTACGAAGTAGCAACCCCAACAAACTGCATACTAATCTGCCAAGACTTTAAAAAATTAATAACCCACGTACTGAAATTTTTCCGAGCCACAGACGAAAAATTCTTCCACAGAAAACTACACACAGGTACACTACGCCACCTAACCCTAAGACGCGGCGAATTTACAGGCGAAATCCTATTAATGCTATCCACCNCCTCCACCCTGCAAACCTCACTGACCCCACTTGTCACCTCCCTCCTCGCCCTCCCCCTCGAAGGCAAAATCGTAGGCATACTACACGCCAAAAACGACGGAGTAGCCGACGCCGTAAAAAACGAAAACATAACCCTTCTGCACGGTCGCGACTACTACAACGAAAAAATCTGCGGCCTAAGCTTTAAAGTATCAATGTTCTCATTCTTCCAAACCAACTCACGGGGCGCGGAGGTGTTGTATGATGTTGTGAGGAAGTTCGCGGGGGCTTTGCCCAAGAGCGCAGCAAGCGAAGCGCGCGCGCTATCACGCCCCCACGAGCTTTTTGAAAAAAGCTCGGCAAAAACTGACATTGGGTTGGATTTGTATTGCGGAACAGGGACAATTGCGCAAATCGTCTCCCCGTCATTTAAAAAGGTAATCGGGGTGGAGATTATCGAGGACGCAATCTTGGCCGCTCGCGAAAACGCGGAGTTAAATAATATCCAAAACTGCGAATTCCATGCGTGTGATGTCGCGGAAATTTTAAATTCGACCGAGGGCGCGGATGTGATAATCGTAGACCCGCCACGCAACGGCCTGCACCCCAAGGCTCTCGAAAAACTCGCCGCACTTCCCGCAGAACGGCTAATATATGTCGCCTGCAAGCCAAAATCCTTTGCACGCGACTTGCCCACCCTGCTGGCGGCGGGCTATACCTTGCAAAAAATCGAGGCTGTGGATATGTTTCCGCGTACGCCGCATGTGGAGGCGGTGGCGTTGTTGCGCCGGGTCGATACTTAACGTAGGCTAACTTTCCTCTCCTCCCATTAAAAATCCAGTTTAGCGTATATTCTTCTTGTGATGAGGTATGAAGCAATAAAAACAATCCCGGCGATAACGATTTGCAATAGTGAAATAATTTCCTGTGATAAAAACGCTCGATTGCCTACCCAAGAAACAAGTTGAAAAATTCCCGCCGCTGAAAGCATACACACCAAAAAAAGTGCCTGTTCGCTACTCTTACTCTTACCCGGTTTTGTACAAGCAAGAGGATAAATTAGCCCTGTCGCGATTAAAACAAGTGCGAAGTAAAGCGTAAGCATTTCAAGCCCGGCCGAAACAAACAAGTCCAACATATTTTCATGCAATGCAAAGCCTATGCTCGAAATTATGCCAATAAGAACAATCCCCATTATTAAAGCAATCACTATGCTAAGATAGTTGGCGGTAGCAACCTCTTTTCGTTTCAAAGGCATAGTAATTTGGAATCGTTCCCATTTCATGCCGCCCTTGCCACCCAATAAAATGACGGCAGGGGGAAAACTTATTGCTACCAACAAAAAGAACATGAAAATATTGGGGCTTCCGGTAATCAAAAACCAACTGCCAAGCAATAAGCAAAATAGGAATACGAGCGATAAATTTCCGCTTGCGGAGTAAAAAGAGTAGGCTAACATTCCTTTTAACGGGCTTCTTGTTTTCATTGTGGCTTTTCCCCTTTCACAAGCATAAGCATAATTTCTTCAATGGAAATATTGTCAATTACAATATCCCGATACTTCTTTTCGGCGGCTTGCTTGTCGGAAACAAGTACGTCAATTTGATAATCGTGCTTTCTGTATGCAAGAATATCTTTTTTGTCTATTTCCGTCAGTTGCGCCGACTTGCAACGCATAACACCGTAATTGTAAATCAAATTATCTTTGCTTTCGCTAAAAATAATTCTGCCTTCATGGATAAAGGCTATATAATCCGCTACTTTTTCAAGGTCTGACGTTATGTGCGACGACAAAAGAATAGAATTATTTTCGTTTTGAACAAAGTCCAAAAATACATCTAATATTTCTTCACGGAAAATCGGGTCTAACCCGGATGTGGCTTCATCTAAAATTAAAAGCCTTGGGCTGTGGGATAATGCCGCCGCAACGCCCAGCTTCATTGTCATACCTCTTGAAAACGCCTTTACTTTCTGGTTTTTAGGCAGCTTAAATTTATGCAAATACTTATTGAATAAAGCACTATCCCACTTAGGGTAGATGTGCCGCATTGCAGAAGAAATTTTTGACGCAGTTAAATGTTCGGGGAAGCTGTTTGTATCAAGAACAACGCCAATCTCACTACGAATGTCGGTACTGTCGTCTGTCATATCCTTACCGAAAATTTTTACCGTTCCTCTGTCTTTGATAATCGTGTTGAGAATACAACCTATCGTTGTAGTTTTGCCCGCGCCGTTTTCGCCAACAAAACCCATAATTGCCCCGCTTGGTATGGAGAAAGAAATATCCTTTAAGCAAAAATCCGAGTTTTTATATTTTTTTGTCAAGCCTTGCACTTCTAAAATCGTGTTCATGTTTAGTCATCTCCTTGATAGAAAATCTTTAACATCTCAACAAGCGTATCAATGGGAATATCGTAGGTCCTTCCGATTTCGGCGGCTTCCTGCAAATGCTCTTCTGCTCTGCGTTGCTGTTCTTCTTGAACAAAGTCTTTATTTTGTGCCGAAACAAAACTGCCACGCCCGATGGTGGTTTCAATAAATCCGTCTCGTTGCAAATTTTCATATGCCGCTTTAACCGTAATTACACTTACATGAATTGATTTTGCCAATGCACGCATCGAAGGAAGCGGTGCGCCTGTTTGCAATTCGCCATTCATTACCATTGCCTTTATCTGCGTTGTTATTTGGTCATATATGGGCTTGCTTGTATTGCTGCTGATGATAATATTCAGTGCAATCACCCCCTTGTGTTTTGACTGTGCATATTGGATAATCACAATATACCATCATGGATATTTAAATGTCAAGCATGAACGCAACAACGGTTTGACGATTTTGGCGAAATAAGTGCGGACTTATTGTAAGCGTCAAACAGATACCCTAAAAATTGTAAAAACAATTAGGTTGATATATAATTTCAAAGAAGCATTTAAATATAAAATCGGAGGTCGTTATGAAAAGAATAATCTCAACAAACAAAGCACCTGCGGCGATAGGGCCGTATTCTCAAGCCACCGTACATAACGGTGTGATTTATGTATCGGGTCAACTGCCTATAGACCCTGCCACGGGAGAGTTATCCACCGGCAACATCACTGAACAAACCAATATTGCAATGAGTAATTTAAAAGCAATAGTTGGAGCCGCGGGTAGCAGCATGGATAAAATATTAAAATGTACTATTTTATTAACCGATATGGCACATTTTGCAGAAATGAATGAAGTTTACGGCAAATTTTTCTCTAACGAACCGCCTGCAAGGATTTGCTACCAAGTATCTGCCTTACCAAAAGGCGCGATTGTAGAAATTGATTGTATCGCGGCAGAATAAATGAATCCGTCGTACAAAATAAAAAAATCCAAGCAACGATAGTGTAAACAGCAATCGTGCTTGGATTTTTTTATTTTTAACGCAACTTAATCACTGAAATGTTTTAGGGTCGGTGTAGCCCGGTTTTATCAGGACATTATCCTTGTCTTTTATATGCTCGTTGTAAACGCTTTCCCAGCCGTCAAAGGAATACTCCTCTACGCTGACAGAAATGTATTTTTCGGGCTTGCCCAGCGTTGTGTTTATTACTGCACTTACTTGTTTCGCAGCTTCCTGTAATTGTTGGGGAGACGCACCTTTTATTGCTTTAATGACCACATGCGGCATTTTGATTTGCTCCTTTGCAGTTTTTATTTATTCTATCATAGTTTTAACTGCATATGAAGCCGAATGGAGAGTTTGTCACTCACTATAGCGGATTAATTCGAAATCGGCCTCGCCTATCGCAAAAAACGCGGTGAGGCGTTCGCGATTTTTTGCTCTGCCGAGACCGTTTCTCATTTAATCCGCTTTAGCCGGATAAAATTAAAAAAGTATGCTTGAACATTACAAAAAAAAGCCGTACAATGACATATTCCAAGAATTTGTCAAAGGAGCAAACGAATGAGCCGTAAGCCGTTGTTACTTGAAAAATGGGACTTTATCGTATTGCTGGGAGAATCCGGCGGCGGTAAGGGTACACTTGTACAAAATATTTTGCGTTACTGGTTGCCGGATTTGTGGACGGCCAGCATGGGCGAGATTTTTCGCAAAAAAGCCAAGGAAGACCCCGAGCTAAAGGAACTCACCGAAAAAGGAATCCTCGTAGGTAACGAAAAAGCAACCGAGATTTTTCGCGAGTTCGCGCTTAAAAATACGCCGGGGCTGATAGATGGCTACCCACGTAATCGCGGGCAGGCGATAGACCTTATTCGCTTTGCCAAGGAAAACGACTGGCGTATACTGGTAGTGGACATCAACTGCCGCATAGAAACAATAATCGCACGTCTTCTCGCACGACAACGCGCCGACGACAACCTAAACATCGTATACAAACGCCACACGGCACATAAGGAGCTGCACCCCGCTGTGATGGAAGAAATTAAGACCCGCCCCGACCTGTTTGACGTGATTGCATTGGACGGTAATCACCATTCTGAGATAGTGTTTACGAGCTTTTTGCTTAGTGTGTTGCGGCTGGTGGATATGCTTTACTTTTATGATATGTCCGATATCAAAACCACCTTTGCGGTGCATGACGACGAGACTACGATTAATCCTGCAATCAACCGCTGGGTATGTGGATTTTTACAGAGTATTCAAAGAAAGTTAAATACAAAAAAATAATTTTTTGGAGGGGTTTTTATGTTAATCAAGCCTTACGAAAAGCGCATTTCCATCCGCACCAGTCTCATGGGTGTTACAGCAAAAATCAGCAAAGACGGCAACACATGGGAGGATGTAGCAGAAAAAGACATCTCCGACAGCGGCATAGGCTTTGAGGCGGTCGGTGACCATAATGTGAACGACATACTAAAAATAGAGTTCGACGTGTCCGACCATGTGCATAAGATGTCATTTGCTTGTGACATAAAAGTGAAATTTAAGACAGGACGCGCCGAGGGCAAGCATTTTTACGGTGCTAAATTCCAAAATATTTCTAAATCCGACCATACAAGCCTTGCTGTTTTAATAGAGCTGCTTGCGACAAGATACCCCACGCTTCTGATGCAATGATAGAGGTAAAAGGGCTAACAAAAAAATACGGAAAATTTTTGGCAAACGACGATATAAGCCTACACCTCGGAGCAGGTGAGCTTGGTGTGCTTTTGGGGCCAAACGGAGCGGGAAAGTCCACATTGATAAAATCCATATGCGGGCTTTTGCGCTTTAAGGGCGAAATCACCATCGGCGGGTACAATAACCGTTCTCTTGAGGCAAAGCGGATACTTGGTTATGTGCCGGAAATCGCTGTGCCGTATCCTATGCTAACGGTGTACGAGCATATGGAGTTTATTGCCCGCGCCTATAAATTAGATGGCTGGGAAGAACGTACAGAGGCGTTGCTCACCCGCTTTGATATGGCGGACAAAAGAAACAAGCTGGGCAAGGAGCTTTCCAAGGGAATGAAGCAGAAGGTTAGCCTATGCTGCGCAATGCTTCCGCAGCCAAAGGCAATCATTCTCGACGAGCCGCTAAGCGGACTCGAC
>WQRQ01000136.1 GCA_009786685.1 Defluviitaleaceae bacterium | reverse complement strand
AAACACTGATGTTTACAGGCATTGTTTGTGGCGGAGGGTAAGGGATTCGAACCCTTGTGAGGTTGCCCTCAAACGGTTTTCAAGACCGCCCCGTTATGACCACTTCGGTAACCCTCCGGGTAATTTTGCCATGATTTCGAAAAATTGAACCGTTGTATATTTGGCAACACTTCATGGCAACACTCGAAAATATTTAGTTGTAACTGTAACCTAGAAAGCCTATAATATCAAGACTTTTTGCTTGGTCGGGTAGAAGTAGCCCACAGTCTTTCAAGACCGTCGCCTTCGACCACTCGGCCAGCTATCCATTTTACGATTTTGCATTATATACGCTTGTTTGGCTTGTGTCAAATATAATTTTCCGTTATACTGTATAAAAATGTGGCATATTTATATTATCAAGAGAGCATGAAAGGGTTTGGATTCTGGTGAGTCCTTTTGTAGTGGACATCATTTCTACATTATCGTTGGTTATCTTGTTGTCGTGCGGGGCGTTTTTTAGTGCGGCGGAGATGGCTTATTCTTCGTTATCGCGGGCGCGGATTAACAGCCTTGCAGAAGCCGGCGGAAAGCGCGGGCGGCGGGCGCAGCTTGTTGTTAATTTGTACGAGACGCGTTTCGACGAGCTTATTTCTACTTTACTTATATGTAATAATTTTGTGGCGATTACTTCTGCCACGGTTTCGGCCGCGCTTTTTGTGCGGCTTATTCCTGATTACGGGTATATTATTTCTACTTTTGTGATAGCTACTATTGTTATTGTTTTTACGGATATTTTGCCAAAGAGCATTACCAAGGAGCAGCCGGAAAAAATTGCTATTTTTGTCGCGCCTACGGTGCGTGTATTAATGGCATTTTTTATGCCTATAAACAAGGGGATTATACGGCTAAAGGATAATGTAAGCGCGGCGTTTGCGTCTAAGGACGAGGAAGCCGACGCCCCACAAACTCTTCTCGAGCAAGAGCTTATTTTCATGGTGGAAGAAGCCGAAACAGGCGGCATAATAAACGAGGATGATTCTACGTTAATCACAAACGCGATAGAATTTAACGACGTCTCCGTGGGAGACGTAATCACGCCGCGTGTAAACATCGCAAGTATTCCCATAAGCGCGAGTGTGGAAGAAGCGTCTGTTATGTTCTTGGAAAACGGCTATTCGCGTATGCCTGTGGTGGAGGATTCTATAGACACGATACGTGGAATAGTCCATTTGCGGGATTTCTTAAAATGCATGGCAACCAGCGCGTCGGAAAACCCTGTGACATTGGAGGATATAATCACACCCGCCGTATACACGGTATCCAGCGCGCCTATTACCGACGTGTTAACCCTGCTTAAAAAGGAAAAAAGCCACATGGCAATAGTCGCAGACGAATACGGCGGCACAGAAGGCCTCGTAACTATGGAAGACATCCTAGAAGAACTAGTAGGCGAAATCTTTGACGAAAACGACGAAATCATAGAAGAATTTCTACAGCTAAGCGAAAATAAGCACAAAATACTCGGCAACGCAGGCGTGGACCACATGTTTGAATACTTCGACATGGAGGCGGATTCGGAATCTAACACCGTGGGAGGTTGGATAATGGATATGCTGCGCCGCGTACCGGAAGAAGGCGACAGCTTCACTTTTGAAAAATTGACGGTAACGGTAACAAAAACAGACGGCCGACGCGCAGAAGAATGCGAAATCACCGTAACGGAAGAAAAACCGGAAGAGCCAACCGAGCCGCCGGAAGAATCACAAGAAACCCCCGTCTAAAGCAATAATTTGGCCGGTAATATAGCTCGCCTTGTCCGAGGCAAGAAAAACAGCCAGTTCGCCCGCTTCCTGCGGGTTGCCGAAACGCCCCATCGGGATTTCTTCCGCGAAGGCGTTTTTTTCTTGCGCCGACAGCCGCTCGTTCATTCTTGTTTCGAACACGCCGCAGGCTATGGCGTTTACTCGGATTCCGCAGGGGGCGAGTTCTTTGGCCAGGGCGCGGGTTAGGCCGTTTATGCCTGCTTTTGCGGCAGAATAAACTGCCTCGCAGGACGCTCCGCAGATTCCCCATATGGATGAAATGTTGATTATGCAGCCGCTTTTTTTGCGTATCATGCTTGGGATTACCAGATGGGATGTGTTTATTGCCGTCATCAAATTTGCGTTTATGCTCTCCATTATTTCGGCGTGGGTCATTTGGTCGAAGGTCTCGAAGTGGGATATGCCTGCGTTGTTTATCAGCACGTCTATTTCGCCTATTTTGTCCAGCATTTCTTGGCAAACCGCGTAGTTTGATACGTCTGCTACATAGCCTTCGCAGTTTAGCTCTGCCATGGCTTTTTTTAGTTGTGCTTCGTCCTCGCGGCAGTTTAGGATAACTTTGTCGTTTTTGGTAAAGGATTGGGCTATGGCATAGCCGATTCCGCGAGACGAGCCTGTAATCAGCACTTTTTTCATTTTCAAAATCCCCTTTCCGTAAAATATACCTGATGTATTATACTTGTTCAATAATATTGCGGGTTTTTTATTGTAAAACCTGATATTTTATGCCATAATCAGGCAATACTTATGTTATTGTATAAACTCGCGCATGATAGGTGGTACTTAATGTTTACGCATCATTTAGGAATAGACCTCGGCACGGCTAATATATTGGTCTTTGCCAAGGGTAAAGGAATAATCTTAAACGAGCCGTCGGTGGTGGCTATTAACACCAACACAAACAAGGTAATGGCTGTCGGTGACGAGGCAAAGCAAATGATAGGGCGCACGCCCGGTTCTATAGTTGCGATTAGGCCAATGAAGGACGGCGTAATCGCGGATTTCGAAACCACACGCGCCATGCTGCGATATTTTGTTAAGAAAGCACGTGCAGGGCGGTTATTTTACAAGCCACACGTGGTAGTTTGTGTGCCAAGCGGCGTCACCGAGGTAGAAAAACGCGCAATAGAAGAAGCAACCATATCCTCAGGAGTATCCTCCCGCAGCGTAGGCCTTATAGAAGAGCCGATGGCGGCGGCGATAGGTGCAGGTCTGCCTGTTTCCGAGCCTACGGGCAGCATGATAGTAGACATAGGCGGCGGCACATCCGAGGTGGCCGTTATTTCCTTGTGCGGCATAGTAACGAGCAAATCCCTGCGCACCGCAGGCGACGAAATCGACAATAACATAATAAGCTTTGTCCGCCGCGAGTACGGCCTTGCCATAGGCGACCGCACCGCCGAAGACATAAAAATAAACATAGGCTGCGCCTATCGCCCCGACCTTTCCAATTCCATGCAGGTACGCGGCCGCGACCTTGTATCGGGTCTGCCCCGCACCATCACCATGACAGAAGAAGACGCACGCGCAGCCATGGCCGAGCCGATAAGCAAAATAATTGACGCGATAAAACTTACATTAGAGAAAACCCCTCCCGAGCTGGCCTCCGACGTAATGGCCTCGGGCATATCCCTCGCAGGCGGCGGCGCACTTATACGCGGTCTCGACGAGCTAATCACCAAAGAAACAGGTATCCAAGCAATAATAGCAGACGAGCCTCTTAACTGCGTAGCCCTGGGTACAGGTCTTGTTCTCGAACACTTCAAGCAATTGCAAGGCGTCCTTATAACCCACGGGAAAATTAGAAGATGATAATAGAATTCCTCGAAAATCACCGCCGCGTTTTCCTCCTATCAGGAATCGCCATCTGTATACTTGCAATAATAGCCACGATAAGCCCGGGCATAGGCACAAACATACTTTCCTCAGGCCTATCCTTTATAGTCACGCCAATGCAGCGCGGCCTAAACTCATCCATAACATGGGTACAGGGACATTTCTCCGCACTCACAAACAACCAAAGCCTCATCATCCAAAACCAACAACTCCAAGCAGAAATAAACCGTCTGCAATTCGAAAACGACCGACTCGCCGCCGCCGCCGCAGAAAACGAAATGCTTAACGCCGCCCTAAACATGCATCGTCGATACGCATACTTACCCACCATGGGCGCACGTGTTATCGCCGCAGACCCTTCCGACTGGCATCGTTCCTTCACCATAGACCGCGGTTACTCCGACGGAATCACCCACAACATGCCCATCATAGCCGACGGCAGCCTCGCAGGCCTTACCCGATACGTCACTCCACTATCCACCCGCTTCGTATCCGTCTTGGACTACCGCTTCGTAGCACAAGTAATAGCACCACGCACAGAGGACATAGGTACCGCCCGCGGCGACCCTACCCTCATGCACCAAGGCCTAATGCGAATAGACCGCCTCGACGCCACTGCACAAATAATCCCCGGCGACGAAATCCTAACCGCACCTACCAGCTACCTTTTCCCATCAGGCCTGCGCCTCGGAGAAGTCGTATCCGTACACACAAACCCTGACGGCCTATCCCGCTACGCAATTATCCGCCCTACTGCGGACGTATCAGACCTTCAAGTGGTATTAATAATTACTGAAAGTCAAAACCAAGACCAAGACCTTGGGACGCCGGAATAGCGCAACAAGCGAAGCGCGTGCGCGACCCCCAAACCCTGCAAGGGGAATAATCCCCTTGACCCCGTCATGGGCGGACACTGCACCGGAGAGGTGTTGGCATTTTGCTTAGAATTGGAATTTTAACGGTTATTATCCTCGTAAATTTTACGCTACAGGCTTCCCTTTTTCCGCATTTGGCGATTCTTGGGGTTACGCCGGATAGTGCGTTGGTGCTTATTATTAGCTACGCCATCCTTAGAGGTGATATCGAGGGTGGGATTTTTGGATTTTTTGTTGGGCTTGTTCAGGATTTGATGGGTGGGCGTGTTATTGGGTTTTACGCGTTGCTTGGGTTTATCGTAGGATTTGCTTGTGGCAAGCCTTTCCGTGACTTTTTTAAGGATAATTATTTTTTGCCTTTTTTTGTGGTTATTGGTGTTAGCTTTGTCTATCAGCTTGTGGTTTATGTTAGTACGGTTATGTTTTTGGGGGGGCAGGATTTTTGGTTTTATCTTAGGGTGATTATTTTGCCTAAGACTATATATACAGCGTCTCTCGCTGTTCCCCTTTATGGGTTTATGCATTTTGTTAACTCGAAAATCGAAAAATGGCAGGAGCCGATTAATGAGATATGAATTAAAAGAGCTTTCGCGTGATATAGGGCGGTTATTGTTCCGCTTTATTTCTAACCGCATTTTGTGGTTATTTGTCGTTGCGGCGGTTCTTTTTTATGTGCTTTTGGCGCAGTTGTTTCAATTGCAGATTGTTATGGCTCATACTTTTATTGTGCCGCCGCCGCAGTCGCGTTTTGTTACGCGGCCTGTCCCTGCGCAGCGCGGGACTATTTACGACCGCCATGGCAGGCCGTTGGCGGTTAACATACCCGTGTTTGTGGCTAAGATTGACCCCAGTGTTTACATTTCTAATGATGCCTTGCTGGAGCTTGCGCTTTTGTTGGAAAGGAACGGCGAGCGGTATGTGGACGATTTCCCGATTTCGCGGGAGGAGCCGTTTGAGTTTATTTTCACCGGGCCGACGGAGGCTAATGTCGCTTGGCGAGAATTTCGCTGGAAAGAAGATATGGCCGTGCCTAATCCGCATTACGCAACTGCGCAGGAATCTTGGAATTTTATGCGGGATATGTTTAGCCTTTGCCCGGACTTGAGCAACGAGGATGCGCGTCGCATTATGAATTTACGTGCGCCGATTTTCCGTCAACGCTTGCATAACTGGGCTATTTACATGCCTACGCCTTTTATCATTGCATATGAGATTTCGGCGGCTACTAAGGCGGCTATCGAGGAGCGCAACCTTATTTTCGAAGCGGTTTTTATTGACATTGTCAGCTTGCGCTACTACCCTGCGGGGCGGTATGTCTCGCATATGGTAGGGTATTTGCGCCCGATTACCGCACAGCAGCTTGAAAATAACAGACACAGGGGCTATACCGAAGACGACCTGTTTGGGCGTGCGGGGATGGAGCTTGCCATGGAACGCCATCTGCGCGGAACTCCCGGGCAGCAGACCTTCGAAGTAAACAATCGCGGCCGTCGAATAGGCAATACCGTATGGGACGCAGAGCCGGAGCCGGGAAATCGTGTTTTCTTAACCATAGACTTGGAGCTGCAAAAGCAAGCCTTTCATATATTAGAAGGCCACCTTGCCCAAGTTTTGATTAATCGTCTGCGTCACACGGGAGGTACAGTGGCAGGCCGTCCTGCCGACCGCACTACGCCGCAGGAGGCTCTTGTATCATTTATGCGTGGGCATAACCTCGACATCCGCGCAGTTTTGGACGCCGACAGTGACAGCCTTGCATTCCCTATGCGGCAGTATATTCTTGCGCGTTACCCCGATATTGTTATGGCTCGACCGGATATTTTTC
>WQRQ01000135.1 GCA_009786685.1 Defluviitaleaceae bacterium | reverse complement strand
GAGGAAGCGGAAGCGGGCTTCGCCCGTACCGTCGAGCGACGTTCGCTCGACCCAGCGGCGGGGTCGTAGGGGCAGAGCCCCTACTTAAATGAAAGGAGCGAAAAACGTGGACAATCTGGAACAGCGTATTCACGATACGCTCACAAAAATTGAAGTGGATTCGGAAGGGTTCAAAGAGAGGATTTTAACATTGAATAAACCTAAAAAGATACGCCGCAGGTTTTCTTTTGCGGCGGCTATAGTTGCGGCGCTTGTTGTTATGTCTGCGGGCGCATTGTATGCCGTTGGCGGCGGGCTGGATAACTTTTTGTCGCGGTTTAACCCCGCATTCGGAGATATTGCCATTCCGCCGGAGGAGCCTGCTTATGTAATTAACGAGGGGATTCGCATGGAGGTCGTCGGTGCGCAACAGATTGATAATGCCGTCCTTGTGTATCTTACTCTACAGGACATCACGGGCGAAGAACGCCTTTCCCGCGATATCTGGCCGGACTTTGCGATATTTATTGACGGCAAGGCGGTTTCGGGAAGCGGAGATATACGGATGTTGCACTTCGACCGTAGCAACAATACGCTGTATTACGAAATCCGTATGATGAGCTATGTAGACATTCCGCTTGCGGATGTTTTGGAAGTAGGCGCGGTTTCCATTGACTGCTTTAGCGAGACTTTTCCTTCTACTGCCACCGTTACCGAGGGAGATTATGAATCGTTTACAACCCGACGTTTGGTGGACGGCGAGTGGCGCGTTTTTGTAAACGTAAGCCACGGGGATAACAAAGTGCTAACATGGACAGATACCCCCGCAGGCGTGTATTTTATCGAGCGTATGACGCTAAGTACGCTGGGATTACAAATCCTAGGGACGTATCATGGCGACACGGCATTTTCCACCCGCCCTGTGGAGCTTGAGCTAAACAACCACCGGCGCAATATAAGGCTATACAGCGGCGGCGGAAGCTTTTGGGCAGACGGCTTTGAAGTAGCCCGCTGGACAGACTCGCCCATAGACATGGACGCCGTCACAGCCGTAATAGTAGACGGAGTAAGGCTGTGCATTAACAAAGCCCGGTAATGTGTCTATGATACCGCCGATTTGTTAAGGACTTTTTCACCGCTTTAACGCAAAAACGCCCATGAAGCAGGAAATAGTATCCCTGTTCATGGGCGTTGCTGTTCAAAATTTCAATTTATTACAATCTTCTGTATTCTTGGGTTAGAATAGATTAATGTTTATTATCGGAATGAATTATTTTTTCCCAATGTAGACGGCATAGTTGAAATATTTATAAATAACATCAATAGAAGAAAATCCGCTATTTTTCAACATATCAAGGTGTGCCGTTAGCTGAGTTGGTCTATCTTCGGCATAATAAGTTGGAATCCATTTACTGTTAATTTCTTCATCTGAAACATTTTTGCTCATAAATTCCTTCCACTTTTTCATGTACACATCTTGAAGCGCATCATCACTTCCCAAAACGACATCAATATTTATAAATATGCCGTTTTGATTTAATGCCGAATATATTTTTTCATAAAACGCAAATTTATCACTGTCGTTTTCCAAATGGTGAAGTGCCAATGAGGATAAAATCAAATCATATTTTTCGGGGAAATCGAATTTATTAAAATCCGCTTGAATGCAGATTATATTTCCGTCAAGTTTATCTTTTGCGATTTCAAGCATTTTTTCCGCGATGTCAACGCAAGTAATTTTTACATTTGAGAAGCGCGATTTTACCGATTGGGATATTGTACCCGTGCCGCAGCCCAAATCAATCATTGAAAATGTTTTTTCATCAGAAAATGGGATTACAGAAACCAAAGCGTCAATCATTTGGTTGTAATTCGGAATTAACTTTTGGATAATTATATCGAACTCGTTTGCTTCTTCTTCAAAATGCTTTTTAATTTTTTCTGTCCGCATAATAACCTCCGAAAATATAAATACTACCGCAATTACTACACTCAAGTTCTGTTCTTTGGACGAGGTCGGGGGTGTGGGGGCAGAGCCACCGCATAAGCTACAACAACCGTCGCAATAGTGTAGCCAGACTAGCCGACAGACAATCTCGACAAAGCCAATGGTGGTCACACACAATCCGGAGATTGCGGAAAACTCAGATATGCTGTATCGCATGTCGGACGGAGTACTGACGCCCGTAGCCCTTCGAAATCGAGATAGTCTTCAATAAACTGCTTACGCAGTAATTTTTGCGGGATAAATTCATTGTATTTGCCAAGCACCTGCGCGTTTTCGGGTAAGGGCAAATCGTACATATTTAAGTCTGTGGACATTATTTCGTAGATTATTTCTTCTAACTCTGCCGCCGTGCCGTCGAATTTTGCTTCCAAGTACAGGCATGTCATCCACGGTAGCTTGTTTTTTATTTTTCTGTGAGAAAGCGCGTAATGCAGTGTAAAAAGCTGACGCGTGCCAACCCACGGGAATATCGCAAATTTATTATCAGCAAGCTGTGTCACAAGGTTTGCGAGAATCCCGCAGTTACGCGTGATATAGCGGATTTCTGCGAGGCGTGCTTGGCAACGCTCGCTTAGGTATGGATACATGTCGTCGCTTTCCAGCACGCTGCGGATTTTGCGCGAAAGTATGGTGTGGATGTCGATTTCGCCCTTCACGTCCCAGTCCACCACGGAAATCCCCGGCACTCGTTTTACAAAAATCACCTTGCTTTTTACGTTTACATCAATCGTCTCCCAAGTCATACCTGCAAGCGCGAAGCGTATACCCACGGGATACACCTTGTCCACCGTGCCGATTGTGCGGTTTTCGTCCTTTACGAGCAGATACTCGGGCGCGATAAACACGGTTAGGAATTTATGCGAATTTACGATTTTTTCGCCCTCGCGACCTATGATAATTCCGCCGCGCTCGGTTTTTTCCAGTTGCTTTGTGTCAATGAGATAAGCGAGCAAATATTTGTAATCATCCTGCGGAATATCCCGAAACGCCCCCAGGGTCAGCACCGCCTGTGCCAACGCCGCCGGCGAAAGCTCTCCGCTGCTTTTCAAGTGGCTCAAGGTCTGGTGGAAAAGCAAATTGTAAGCAAACCGCCGCGGATAAATAGGCTCAATCCAATGCTCACGCGTGTATAGCTCCACAATCGCAATCGTGCGAATAAATTCCCAGTTAATCGGCCCGAGAATATCCGACGAGTCGATTTTTATGCTCTCCACAAAGGTAAAAAGCAACTGCGGAATCTGCCCGCGTCGCCCGCACCGCCCCAGTCGTTGCGCAAAGCTTGCGACATTCATGGGTGCGCCTATTTGCACTGCTTGGTCTAGGGAGCCTATGTCTATGCCGAGTTCCAGGGTTACTGTTGCGCCGGTTACTATTTTTTCGTCGTCGTTTTTCATCTCGTCCTCGGTTGTCTCGCGCAGAAGCGCGGAGACGTTACCGTGGTGGACGCGATAAATGTCGGGGGATTTGTTACGCAATGCGATTTCGCGCAGGTTTGCGAGGATAAACTCCGTCTCCTCGCGGCTGTTTGTAAAGATTATCGTTTTTTTGTCCAACGTCTGCTTAAACAGATACTCAAAATGCTCGCGGTCGCCTTGGTCGCCGTAGCCGCCTGCGTTTACGGTGCTTTGCGGCTCGCGCAGGCTTGCGCCTATTATTTGCTCCTTTGTTTCGTAGTCGCGTTTTTCGGTCAAATTGACAAACCTTTCTATGTGCAGGCGTATACTCTTTTTTCCTTCGTCCGTCACGGGTGCGGCGCAAGCGCGTGGTGTGCCTGTATTCAGCCAGTTTTGGGCGAGGGACAGGTCGCCAAGCGTCGCGGAGAGACCGATTCTGCGTGGGGTTACGCCTGTCAGCGACTGCATTCTTTCCAGTACACACAGTAGCTGCAAGCCCCTCGCGTCGCGCATAAAATAATGCACCTCGTCGATTATCACAAAACGCAAATCGCTAAACATCGAGATACATGCCCCACGCTTGCCCGATACCAAGCTCTCCAGAGATTCCGGCGTAATTTGCAGCAAGCCCTGCGGGTTTTCGATTAACTCGGCCTTCTTAGTCTGCGAAGCGTCACCATGCCAGCGCGTTACAGGAATATGAGAATCCAACAAAAGCAGCTCCAGCCGCTTAAACTGGTCGTTTATCAACGCCTTTAGCGGCGAAATATAAAGCACACCCACCGACCGCGACGGGTTTTCGTACAACTGCGTAAGCACGGGCAAAAACGCCGCCTCCGTCTTGCCCGAAGCCGTACCCGACGATAGCAGCAAATTATCATCCGTATCAAAAATCACCTCAGCCGCCGCCACCTGTATCCCCCGCAGCTCGTCCCATTTGTTTGCATAAATAAAATCCTGTATAAACGGCGCGTATCGTTCAAACATCTCGCATTCCTCCGTGTATTGTGATAGAATATTACAAAATGATAACATATGACACTGAAAAATGGCATATATAAAATATCCAAAGGTCAAATAAAGGGGACAAAAACGTGGACATAAAAAACCTGGGCGCAGGCTGGAATCTCGGAAACACACTCGACGCACGCCCGTACAAGGGCGATAATTCGCCAAAAGCGCAAGAGCTTGCATGGGGCAATCCCATCACCACGCAAGCCATGATAAAAAAAGTGCATGACGCGGGCTTTACGAACTTCCGAGTACCCGTTAGCTGGTGTACGCAGGTGGACGACGACTTCAACATAAAAAAGGAATGGATAACCCGCGTAAAAGAAGTAGTAGACTACGGCTACGACCTTGGCATGACAGTAATCTTAAACCTGCACCACGAGGACTGGCACTTTCCGACGGAAGAAAACTACCCCTCCGCGCAGGTAAAGCTAAAAAGGCTATGGACACAAATCGCGGATTTTTTCGGTGACTACAGCCATCGCCTAATCTTCGAGTCCATGAACGAGCCTCGCAAAGAAAACACCGTAGTAGAATGGACAGGCGGCGACGAGGAAAGCCGCGCCGTAGTAATGAAGCTAAACCAAGACTTTGTGGACACAGTACGCGCAAGCGGCAAGGCAAACAACGCAACCCGTCCTCTACTCGTGCCAAACTACGCGGCAAGCACCTACGAGGTAGCCTTGGCCGATTTTGTCCCTCCCAAGGGCGAAAACATAATCATGTCCCTGCACGCCTACGAGCCATATTACTTCGCGCTGGGCGACGACCACGCCATAAACGAGTTTACCGCCGACGGCGAAAAAATAATTGACGACCTCTTCGAAAGAATAAACAAGCACATCCTATCCAAAAACATCCCCGTAATCATGGGTGAATGCGGCGCACGCAAAAAAGGCGATAACGAAGACGCCCGCGCAGCATGGGCGGCCTACTACACAAAAAAAGCACGCGAATACGGCGTGCCTTGTTGTTGGTGGGATAACGGCTACCAAGACGGCGACAAAAAAACCGAAGTCTTTGGCCTGCTAAACCGCCACACAGTAGAATGGGGTTTCCCAAAAATTGTAAAGGCCTTTATCGACTAACTCGACCTCATAGCAAAAATATACAAAGCGCATTCGATGCGCTTTTTCATTAGGGCGCAGCTTATTTTGTCGGGGGTTTGTATGCTGCCGTTCATGTAGTGGGCGGTGGCCATACAGCCGCCGCTGCAATAATAGCGCGCCCAGCAATCTTTGCACTCCGGCTTAGAAAGCACATGGCACGCAGAAAAATGTTTTGTCTGCTCGTTGTCAACGATACCCGTGTCGAGGTCACCGATTTGAAATTTCTCATCGCCTACAAATTGATGGCATGGATAAAGCTTACCCGACGGCGTAACCGCCAGATACTCCGACCCCGCGCCGCAGCCCGTCACACGCTTAGCGATACAAGGCCCCCCCGTGATATCCATTTCAAAATGAAAAAAATGCACACCGCGTCCCTCGCGCTCGCGTGTTATCAGGCCATGTGCGAGCCTTTCGTATTCTCCAAAAAGCTCGGGCAAATCCTGCTCACGTATGGAATATTTTTCATCCTCCGACGCAACCACAGGCTCTACGGAAATATTTTTAAAGCCCTCGTCGGCCAAATGCAGCACATCCGCAGAAAAATCCAGATTGTGCCGCGTATAAGTACCGCGTACATAATAACGCTCGTGGTTTCGTGACTCGGCCAAGGCCTTTATTTTTGGAAAAATCGTATCGTAGCTGCCGCCCCCGCCGTGCTTTGTGCGAATAATGTCATTTACATGCTTGCGCCCGTCTATGCTTAGCACCACGTTGTCGAAATTTTCATTAATAAAGACGTGGTGTTCGTCGCGAAGTAATGTCGCATTAGTCGTAAGCGTAAAGCGGAATTTCTTACCCGCCTCTTTCTCGCGTTGTCTCCCATACGCCACAAGCTCCTTTACCATGCCAAAATTAAGCATTGGCTCGCCCCCGA
>WQRQ01000134.1 GCA_009786685.1 Defluviitaleaceae bacterium | reverse complement strand
TCTACATTATTATACGCCCTATCCGGCATGGATAAGCCCACGATGGGAGCAATCCATTTTTCGGGCAAAGACATAAGCGGATATTCAAATGACAAACTGGCGGTGTTCCGGCGGGATAACTGCGGCTTTGTATTTCAACAAACCTATCTGCTGGACAATATGAGCATATTGGATAATATCCTTGCCTGCGGTTTGTTGGTAAGCAAAAACCGCAAAGACGTAGTGAAGCGGGCAAAGCAAATTTTAACTCGGCTTAACCTTGACGAAACAATATGGAGAAAATTCCCTTCCCAAGTGTCGGGGGGTGAGGGGCAACGAGCCGGAATAGCCCGCGCACTCATAAACAACCCCCAAATTGTCTTTGCCGATGAACCCACAGGCGCATTAAATTCCGCAAACGGGAAAGCGGTTTTGGATGCGCTGACAGAGGTAAACCGACAAGGGCAAAGCGTTGTAATGGTAACGCATGATGTAAATTCCGCACGGCGCGGCAATCGGATATTGTATATCCGTGACGGTATTATTTTTGGCGAGTGTATGCTTGATGAGTATAAAAGCGGCGACGACGGGCGAAGTGACAAGCTAAAAAACTTCTTAACGGAGATGGGATGGTAATATGCGTAATATATGGATGTTGGCAAGGGCAAATCTGCGAAAGAATAAAGGGCAGACCTTCGGAATGATTTTATTGGTGCTGTTAGCCGTTATGTTCTTGAACATAGGCATTGTTATGTATTTCGGTGTGGGTGATTTTTTTGATACCCGCGCAGAAGGATTAAACGCTCCACATTTTATAACGCTTCAAAGCAAAACGCCTCCGAGTAATGCTCAACTGGATTTCATCCGGCAATATCCCGGCGTGGTTGCGGTTGAATCCGAAAGTGTCCTTGTAGGGTTGGCGGATGTACATGGTATGGATATGCCATTTTCGGGAGTAGTCATAATTACATCCGGGGATGTATCCCGTCAAATGAATCCCCTTACAACCATAGCGGATACGTTGCCTTTGGAAAACGATGCTGCTTATTTACCACACAGCCTGTTTTTGCATTTGGGGTATAACATCGGTGATAGGTTAAGCATTAATTTTACGGGGGAAACCTTATATTTTACCGTTGCGGGTAGCACTGAAGAAATAGTGCTTGACGGCATGGTGGATATGATTTGGCGCATACAGATTTCCAACGAAAAGTTTGCACAGCTTCAAATACAATTTCCACAGACCAATTTTACCATGCTTTCTGCCCGGATGGAAAATAAAGACGATACGATATTACTCTCCACAGCTTATATGATGACATTTTTATGGACTGAGTACAAAGATTTAACTATGCTGGGGACTGCCGCAATAATCATCCCGTATACCATCGAACTTGCAAGGAGCGGTCGGACTTTTATACCTACAATCATAGCTGCGATTATAACAGCATTTGCGTTTATATTACTTATTGTGGGTATGGTCGTTACCCGATTTCGCATTGCAAACAGCATAGAAGAAGGCATGGTCAACGTAGGCACGTTAAAAGCGATGGGGTACCGTAATTACCAAATTATTGCGTCCATCATTGTTCAGTTCAGTTTTGTTGTACTAATCGGCGGTTTGATGGGCGTTGTACTATCAGGGGTTCTTTTGCCTGTACTTACACAAATATTCGAGCCTATGCTGGGATTGCCGTGGAATCCGGGTTTTAATGCCGGGGTTATGCTTTTTTCGCTTATGGCTGTTTTGTTGATAGTATTGCTTTTTTCGTTAATATCGGCTTGGCGTGTGCATAAGCTGTACCCTATAGCGGCACTGCGCGGCGGGATTGCTACGCATAATTTCAAAAAGAACCCGATGCCCCTTGATAAATCTCGCGGGCCACTCATTTTTCAACTTGCCTTAAAGAACTTAATCCAAAGCAAAAAGCAATTTGGTATGCTTACTTTGATTATTGCCGGGGTTACTTTGGCTTCTGTTACGGGGATAACGATTCATTACAACTTGAACGTAAATATGGATACTTTTGTCCCCTTAATAGGCGGAGAATTAGCCGTCAGCGATATAATCGTTTCGATAACCGATACAGAAGAAGGCCCCGGCTTCACAGACAGAATGCAAGCCCACCCGGATGTTGACCAAATATTCGGATTTGAAACAAGTTTGATATTTGTTGAAGGTGTTACTGTAATGAATGAAGTGTTCGAGGATTTTTCACATTTGTTGGGACATTCACTGGTGGACGGCCGCTTTCCTCGGCATGACAATGAAATTGCATTGGGCGAAAACGCCTTATACGCTATAGGCAAAAATATGGGTGACTGGGTTGTTGTGGAAAGCGGCGGGAACGCAGAGGAATTTTTGGTTACGGGCATCATTCAGCAATTTCAGTTTAACGGCATTATAAGTATGATGAACCTGCAAGCCTTGCAACGATTACGCCCAAATGCCGCACTCCAGAGCTTTGTTGTTGTATTAGCACAAGGAACGGATGAAACCCTTTTTACAACAGTAATCCGGGAGGCAGAGAGCAATCTCATTCTGGAGGCAATACCTTTTGCCGCTATGGTTGCGGAGGGTTTGGATACGATGGGTGCAATGTTTACCATAGTAACCATTGTTATTTTATCAGCGGTAGCGGGCGTTGTCATTATGGTGCTGTTCTTGGTGATAAAAACCACTATTTTGCGTAAACGGCGCGAACTTGGCATTCAAAAGGCATTAGGTTTTACCACGCTTCGCCTTATGAACCAAACCGCTATCAATTTAACCCCTGCTATTTTTTTGGGTGTAATAATTGGAGCATTGGGCGGATATTTAACCTTTAATCCACTATTTACAGCACTCTCCAGCGGCATGGGGATTTCACAGGCGAATTTTATTATACCTATAGACTGGACTTTATTCATCTGCGTCGCCGTATTACTTTTGGCTTATGTTGTGTCTATGCTGATTTCATGGAGAATACGGAAAATTTCAGCGTATGCACTTGTGACGGAGGGGTGATGGGGGGGGGTGTCGTTAAAACAGAGCAAATAAACAAAGAAGGTTGGTTGTTGTGCCCTGTATGCGACAATAAAACCAAAAGTAAAATAAGGGAAGATACCTTGCTTGAAAATTTCCCGTTGTTTTGCCCGAAGTGTAAAAAAGAAACCGTTATTTCGCTGAAGCAAATGGAAATAACAATTATCAAAGAGCCGGACGCTTAGACGCAGAGCCGATAACTTGTGAGGTAATCACAGTTATCGGCTCTGTTCATTTTTAGACACAACGCAAAAGAAGCGAAGGTTTTAGACTTGCTTCGCCTCTTTCGCTTTTGAGATGCCGTCAGCGGTAGCTTGTATGATAATCAAATCTGTATCATCAAAACTATCCAACACACTATCCAACACACTATCCAACTGCTTACGCTTTGTACTTTTATCGGGGGTGGTATAAATTATCAAAACCAAAATAACCAACATCGAAATATTTAGCAACGTCCTTGTGCAAAATAAGTTGGAATCTGCATCCGGCTTATTTTTTTGAGATTTTTCAATCACCTTGACAATATGCTTCTGATGGAAAACACCATATATAACTGCCGTCTTCAAAGACAATAACATCGGAAATGCCTTCCTTCCAATCCTTGGCAAACTTAACCTTATCCTCAAGAACAATGCTTGCAACATTTTTAAGCCAGCTTACTTGTTCCTTTGAAAGACATAAAGCTATATCCATAAAACACTACCTCTTTTCTGTTGCCGCGATTACCTCGTCGGCGGTTAGTTTGATTGTTGCCCAGCTACGGCAAGTTTCTATGCGTTTGCCGTTGTCGCCTTCTTCTTTTGCGTAGGCGTATTCATTAAGTACATCGCAGGGGAAATCGTTGCATTGGCCGCAATGGTCTTGTTTGCGCCCTTCGCAACAGGCTTTTACGTCGCACTCGCCCCAGAAGGGATTGGCGATTTTTGTACAGCCTGCGCAGTTCATTTCTTCTCGGTATTTGCACTCGCTGCATTTTAGTCCGCATCTGGATTCTATCATGGTTTCACGCTCCTATCTGTCTTCCGATTTTCATTTGCTTGCGCCACTCGGGGGCTTCGCCGTAGTCGCTGTAGTATTCGTCGAGGCGGGCGATTTTGCCGTCGGTTAGCTTTGCGAATGATACGATAAAATGCGTGGACTCCGCCGAGAATATTTTTGATACCATTACTATGCCGTCGGGAATTTCTTCCGTGCGCTGTACTTCGCCGCCCCAGTCGCCGGGGTATTCGCAGTTGGCGCGGATATACTCCTCCACTGTGAACTGCTCGTTGCTGTCGTGCCAACAAATCACCGCGTCGGGGGTGAAAAATCGGCGCAGCGCGTCTGCGTCCTGCTCCACCACCGCTTTTAGAAAGTTTTTATTCATAATATATCACTCCTCGGACACCATCATAACATACAAAACACGACAACAGTGTGTCGTGTTTGATGGGGGAATTTATTTCTCTTTCCAGGTATCCATGTGGATTCTTTCTTTAACGGATATTTCTTTTTTCTTGGGGATAAGGGCGTTTTTTGCCGGGTATCCCAGGGCAATGTAGCAGGGCATGATGTAGTCTTTTGGGTGGCCGATTACGTTTTTGATATGTTCTTCCTCGCCGTTGGCCGGGATTTTTGTTACTCCGAATATGCCCTCCGAGGCGGCGGCAAGCAGAATATTTTCTATACAGCACCACATAGCGGCAAGGTCGTTGAGCGAAAACAGTGAACTCAACATGTCCGGATTTAAAACTTCGCCGTCGCAAAGGAAGAATGGCAGTATCAAACAGCCCGCATTGTATAACATCGCATGTTGTTTTGGTATTGCGTCCAGATACATTTCTCGTTGTTGATTATCTTCCAATCCCCATGAATCTATGCTTTTACGTGCAAATTCTCTCGTGTAATCGTCGGGAATTATCTTTAAAACTTCCGCTCGTTTATCCTTGCCGACTACTACAAACTCCCAACTTACCATATGGTCGTGTGAGGGGGCTTTTAGCCCTGCGTCGATTATTTTTTCTATGATGGCCATGTCTATTTGCTTGTCGTCAAAATCTCTGATTGTTCTCCTTGTGTTTATTGCTTCATAAATATCCATTTTAGCTCTCCTCCAAGTTTTTTAAAATCCTGCGTAGTTTGTTTTCGAATTTTTCTACTTCTGTTTCCGAAAAGCCTTTGTAAAAAATGTCGTTCATGTTGTTGCATATTTTTTCGTATTGCTCCTGATAGCCTTTTGCTTTTTCGGTAACGGATACGAAAATTTGGCGGCGGTTTACTTTGTCGTGGGTACGCTTTACAAGCCCTTCGGTCTCCATACGGTCGAGCATACTTGTTAGGGTTGTGTTTGCCATGGATGTTAGCTTTGCGATTTCTGTTATGGTTAATTTTTCGTGGTCCCATAGTACGTATAGGATTCTGCCTTGCGCGCCGTTAAAGGCGTCCACTCCGCATTCTTTTAGCAAACGCTCCCAGATTCGGCCGCTTACGCGACCGATTTGAGACATAAGAAAGCCGCCGTATGTTTTCAAATTTATCACCTCCGCTTGGTATATTACTACATGGTAATATCCCAAGTCAATATGTAGTCAGTATTTTTTTGCCTCTGCTTTGATTTCGTCAACAAGGCTCGTTGGCTCCAGCACCTTTACCTTGCTGCCAAAGCCCAAAAGCCAGCTTATTATATACTCACGATTGTCGTAGCCTACCTCAAAATGCAACCCATCATCGGTCTCGTAGAAGCTGTCGCTTCCGTAAGAGTCGATGAGAAGATATTTTGCGGATTTGTCAAATAACGCAACGAGCCTGTTTGTTTCTAAAAAATGATTGCCGAAATCAAGCCTTTCCGGGGGGATTTCCCGTGCTTCGTATTTTTCTTGGCATGGGGATAGGCTGCATAGGCGGTTTAGCTTAAACATTCGCCAGTCCTCGCGCTCCCTGCAAAAGCCAAATACATACCATGAAGCCCATTGGAAAACCACTAGGTACGGCTCTATTTTTTTATGGCTTTCGCCTTTTTTGTAGTGGTAGTCAAACTCTATCAGGCGTTTTTCTGAAATCGCCGCCTTTATGATTTCGATTTTTTCGGTTAAGCTTTCCTTGTAATATGAGGCGAGGTCGATAACTACGGGGGGAGAAATCATCTCCAGCAGTTCCCCCGAGGTTAAAACGCTCTTTTCCAGCTTAAAGCCCTCGGCAATGGAAATCCCACCGCCTGTTCCCTTATGCGTAACCACAGGAATCCCCGCACAACAAAGCGCGTCGATATCCCGCCCGATTGTGCGGCGGTTAACCTCGAATTTTTCCGCTAAAAAAGGCGCGGTTACACGCTCGTGTTGCAGCAAAACGGTGAGAATACCCATTAATCTGTCAATTTTCATCCCATCAACCTCTTTAGGAAAACAGCCCACATAAACCTCGGGATATCCAGCATTCTGAAAAATCGCTGCGGCTGGCGGTATAAGCGGTTTAGCCACTCCAGACCGAGCTTGCGCATTAGCGGGGGGGCCAGTTTTACCGTACCTGCCATTATGTCTATCGTGCCGCCGAGACACATGGTTACGCGG
>WQRQ01000133.1 GCA_009786685.1 Defluviitaleaceae bacterium | reverse complement strand
ACCCTTGTAGACCACAAGGTTGATAGGCGGGAGATGTACGCACGGTAACGTGTTCAGTTGACCCGTACTAATAGTCCGAGGGCTTGACCAATAACGTTTTTGGCTATTAGTTGAACTTCATATTTTTAATGAAGGCTTCAATTCATTAAAAATATGTTAGTGAAACTTATTGCGAAAAACGTATCGCTAAAGTCAAACAATATATGTTTTGACCTTAGCTCGCTCAAGCCACGCACACAAAATCGAGTTTAATTACACGATTTGTTGAATTGCTTCACTTTACCTTCTCTGTATTGAGTTTTTAAAAAACTTTCCTCGATAGCTCAGCGGTAGAGCACTCGGCTGTTAACCGATAGGTCCCTGGTTCGAATCCTGGTCGGGGAGGAGAAGAAATCCCTGCAAATATATCTTTGCAGGGATTTTTAGATTGTATGTGGGATGATGGGAGGATTAAAATGAAATTATTTGCTATGGCTTTATTGCTCGTTTTAGTGCTTGGTGCTTGCGGGCGTAATCGTGGCGAGGTTGAGGGGCGTGACGAGGGCGGCGGAATCGGCGGGGGTGCGTCTGTGGGTACGCTTGCGCGGGCGGAGAATGCGGAGGTGCTTACGGTTTATGTGCCGGCGTTTCAGCAAAATTTGTTTAATAACGCGGCCGGGCGTTTTATGATGGCGATGGAGGCGCAGGGTCGGGACGTTTATGTGGATATTCTCACATATATGCACCATGAGCGGGACGAGCATTATTTGCGGCTTTTGGGCATGTTTGCGGCGGGTATTGGGCCGGATATTTTTATGAATGACTTCGCGCCTATGTATCGTTTTATCGAGAATGGCTTTTTGGCGGATTTAAACGCCTTGATTCCCGATAGGACGGTTTTTTTTGATAATGTTTTGGAAGGTATGGAAATCGGCGGGAGGCTGTATTCGCTTCCCATGGAATTTGGATTTGACTTTGTTGGAATAAATGAAAATATGCCTGCATCTGTTGTTGGGAGCTTTGCCGCTTTGGATAGGATTTCGCCTTCGGATATGGTGGGGATTTTTTCTGATTTGATTGAAAATTACCCTGAGTTTGCGGAGTTTGCTTTTGCAAGCGGATTTCATTGGTCGCAGGCTTTTATGACGGTGATTTCCGGAAATTTGGATTTTGCTAACCGTACGATAAATATTACGGACGATGAGACCATTGCTTATTTTGAAAAAATAAGCGAGGTGGCTTTTGAACACCGCGTGGAATGGGAGCATGGCAGAACTCCTGAAGAAATGCTGGAATTGCAACGCGATAACTATGTTTTTCATATAAATGTGGGTGGGGATATGTTGCAGTCGCTTTTTGAATTTCAGGAGCCGTTTTTTATGCATTATATTCCGTTGGCCGATGAGCATGGACGGGTGGTAAATTCTCGTACATGGGGGGCTAATGTTAGTGTCAGTCATGTTGCCGACAGTGGGCTGGCTTGGGCTTTTATCGAATTTTTGCTGAATGATGATTCTAGTAATATGAATTTTTCCATGCCGATTATGCGTGGGGATTTTCGTGAGACGGTGCAAAGCGGAATCAGAAATGTAATGATGTTTAATGAGCCGCGCACACTTGCCGTGGCGGAACATATTGCAATCGAAAACGCGGTAAATACCTTGGAAAATGTCAGCCAAATGCCGTCGGTTACTTTGGTACAGGGATTGCTTAGGCTGCCGCTTAATTGGGAACATTTTTCTCGGCTTGTCGAGGGGGAGATTTCTGTTTATGAGGCTGCTGCCTTGATAGAGGCGGATATTTTGGAATGGATGAACGAGGTGCGCGAAGTCGAGGAATATGTCCCGCAAGTTAGGGAGGAAATTGATTTTAATGTATATGGCTTGCCCCTTCGTGTTCTTACGGTGTTTTCGGAGGACAGATATGCGGCGGTAATAGAGCAGGCCGCTCTTGTCATGAATCACGCTTGGCGCGAGCGCGATGAGCCGTATTTTTTTCATGTGGAAGTAGAGGCGCAAAACATGCAGGCCGAAGGCGCGTGGAATGAAAGACATGACCGTTTTCAGCGGTTGCAGGTGGAAATGATGGCGGGCGGCGGCCCTGATATGTTTGTAATCGGTGGCAACGAGGTGGACCGCTTTCCTAATCATATGCTTTTGCAAGATTTTTATGGGCTTATAGATAACTGCCCAACGCTTAGCCGCGATGACTTTTTTATGCAGCCACTACGGGCTTTTGAGAGGCAGGGGCGGTTGTCGTTTTTGCCTGTTAGCTTTGGGCTTATGTACACCGGGATAAATACGGGGATTCCCGAGGAGTTTGTTCAAAGGTATAGCCAAAAGTCCTATCTTTCGATTTTAGAGATGATGGAGTTTAAAAATGAGTTGATGGATGCGCATGGCGATGATTTTCCGCAGTTTACGGAGTTTAATATGGGTACTTTTTCTGTAAGTCTTTGGCAGATGTTTGACAGCGTGATGGGTAGCTTTATTGATTTTGAAAATCGCGTTTCTAACCTCGACGACCCGCGTTTTGCAGAAGCTTTGGTAAACCAACGCGATTTTTCGCAAAGATGGGACAGCCCAAGCAGTATGACGAGGG
The DNA here is from genome assembly GCA_009786685.1 of Defluviitaleaceae bacterium. Taxonomy (GTDB): domain Bacteria; phylum Bacillota; class Clostridia; order Lachnospirales; family WQUN01; genus WQVC01. The sequence goes on along the minus strand of WQRQ01000133.1, from coordinate 4,157 downwards.
GTGATATCAATACCCAAGCCGATTTGAGAGGCCGCGCTCGTGAGCAAATTTTTAATATAGAAAACTGGGGTTTAAGCACCGCAAATGCGTTCTTTTCACATGAAACACCGTATTTTAGTCACTATGTACCGCTTGCCGACCACGAAGGAAGGTTTCTGATGGACACGAGAATGTCTTTTGGCGGCGAAATATGGGCTATTGTTTGTATTTCTGCAAGGGCAGACGGCGCACTTGCTTGGGAGTTTACGCAGCATTTGATTTACGCATTCACAAACCCCGAGGGGCGTGCGGCGTTTTCTGTATGGGGAAGCCCCGTCGACTGGGGGAGTAATTCCCTTGCTACGCCGGTTTTGCGCTCGCTTTTTGAGAGCCACACTCGCCAAGCATTTTATAACGCACTTAACCGTTTGGAAGAACGACACTCCACACTGTTCCCCGGCCAAGACGACCCCGCAGAACGCTCGCGCATGGTAAACGATGCCATGGCAAGAATGCTCGCCTACTACGAAATGCCAATGGGACTTTTAACCCCAAATATCCCATGGGAACTAATCGGTGAACACCGCCATCAATTTGAAATGGGCGTAATAACCGCCGAAATCGCCGCACAAAGAATGCATAATGCTATTGCGCTGTGGTTGATTGAGTAATAAAAACATGAAAAGGGATGATATGTATGGTTAAAAATGAGGTAGTAAAAATGGTGTCCGGCATGGATGATGAGGTATCCATGGGCGATATTATGTATCAATTGTACATCATGGAAAAGCATGACCGTGCTATGAAGGATATCGAAGACGGAAACGTACACACAACGCAAAACGTAAGGGAGTCTTTGCGCAATGCGTGAGTTGCTATGGACAGAAACTGCAAAAAAGGATTTGCAATGTATTTATGATTATATCGCAAAGGATTCTGTTTATTATGCGGATAAGTTTGCGGATGAGTTGTTTGAGCGCGTAGAGATATTGAAGATATTCCCCAATACGGGGCGCGTTATCCCCGAATTAAAGCTTAATGATATGCGAGAGGTTTTTTTGCATTCATATCGGATAATGTATCAGGTAAAAGAAGACGCCATATACGTTACGCAGTTAACGCATATGGCGCGGGATTTTAAGCAGTAAATTTTTGTAGCTTTGCAATCAGAACATTATATTCTATAGGTTTACCCATATGGTCATTCATGCCTGCTCTTAGGCATTGGTCTACGTCTTCTTTGAAGGCGTTGGCTGTCATGGCTAATATGGGTATTTTTTTTGCTTTGGGGAGGTCGAGTTGGCGTAGTTGTCGGGTGGCTTCGAGGCCGTCCATTACGGGCATTTGCATATCCATTAGGATTAGGTCGTATTTGTCGGGGTTTGCGGTGAACATAAATAGCAGCTCTTCGCCGTTGACTGCGCATTCTATTTGAGCCTCTGTGGATTCCAGCAGGCCTGTTACTATTTCTCGGTTGATTTCTATGTCTTCGGCCAGCAGGAAGGTTTTGCCTTTGAATGAGACAGCGGGTTTTTCTGCGATTTCTGCGGGGGCGTTTTTGCCGTTGCAGTAGCGGTTAATACACTCGGCAAGCGTCGTGAGAAACAGCGGCTTGGGCAAAAATGCCGACGCGCCGCATTCGCGAGCTTCTTCTTCTATCGTACCCCAGTCAAGGGCGGAGGTGATGATGATTACTTGGCCGTTATTGTCTGCCCCGCGTAGCTTGCGGCTTAGCTCCGCACCGCTCATTTGCGGCATACGCCAGTCTACAAAGCAGATGTTGTAGTATGTGTCTTTGTTTGCTATTAGTTTTAGCGCGTCGTCGCCATTGGAAGCGGTATCGCCTATAACGCCAAGCTCGCTTGTTAGGGTTTTAAAATAGCTTAGCATTGTTGTGTCGTCGTCCACCAGGAGTACGCGCAGGCCTTCTTTGTTAATCTTGGGATGGATGCAGTCGGCGTTTTCTGCGCGTTCCAGCTTTACGGTAAATGAGAAGGTAGAGCCTTTGCCAAGCTCGGAGTTTATCCATACCTCACCGTTCATAAGCTCGATTATGCGCTTGGAAATCGCCAGCCCAAGCCCCGTGCCGCCGTAGTTGCGGGTGATGGAGGACTCGCCCTGCTCGAAGGACCGGAAGAGGTTTTTTTGGCGTTCCTTGTCTATGCCTATGCCTGTGTCTATTACTTCTATTTGGATAATGCATTGGTTGTCATTTTCTTGCAAAAGCTTTGCGTTTACCGTGATTTGGCCGTAGTCCGGGGTAAATTTTACGGCATTGGCCAAAAGGTTTGATACTACCTGTGTTAGACGCTGGTCGTCGCCTATCATGCATTGTGGTATTGCGGTATCTATTTGTACGGTTAGCTCCTGATATTTGCTGTCCATTTTAAAGCTGATAAAGTCTACGGCGCGGCGTATCATAAACTCGAAATTAAACTCCTCCAAGGATAGGTCGAATTTATCGGCTTCTATTTTGCTCATATCCAAGACGTCGTTTACTACACCAAGCAGGTGGATGGACGCGCTTTCTATTTTTTCGAAGGCATAGTCCTTTTTGCTTGTGTCGGGTGAGGTGCGGCCTATGGTTGTCATGCCTATGATGGTGTTCATCGGGGTGCGGATTTCGTGGCTCATGTTGGACAGGAAGGTACTCTTTGCGGCACTGGCGGCATTGGCGTTGATAAGGGCGGTTTCCAGCTCCTCCAGCATGTTGTGGCGCAGAAGCGCGTTTACTACAAGCAGGCTGGCGGCACGCAGAATAGACTCTTCGTTTTCTGTAAACTTGCGCTCTGCTTCGCAGTCGTCAAAGCCCATAAAGCCCCAAAAATAGTCGTGTACATATACAGGTGTATACATTATGGATTTTGTACCGTAATGTATATGCTCTTTTTGTTCCTGTTCTTCCATGTCCTTTACCATGTCGTTAATGCATTTTCCTTGGCCAAGATACTCGCGCCATCTGGGTACGGTTTCGTCGTAAGATACATTTGTGGTGAGGTCGTCGCCCATGCACGAGAAAGATACGTGAGAGACCCACTCGTGGATTTGTGTGCATAGCAATATGCCGTTTTCGCCCGGGTGGTTTTTGTAGATGTATACGCGGTTTACCTTTAGTGTTTTGCCCAGAATGCCAAGGCTTTCTATCAGGGCGGATTCAAAATTATCGTGTTCTGATTCCAATAGATTGCTTATTGATTTGTTTACCGAGCTTAGCAATGCGTCGCGGTGCAAAATATCGTCGGTGGCTTTTATCAGATTTCGGTTTTTATCTCTCAGGGTGTCCAGCATGGTCTGTATTGTTTCCGACAAAATGCCGATTTCGTCGTGTTGGCCGCCATTGTACACTTGGATTTCGTCATTGGAAGAGTGTGTGATACCGGTGATACTAAGGGTAAGCTTTTCCAAGGGGCCAAACAGCCATACCAGCACAGCAAACATAATCACGGCAGAAACAACAAGACCCATGACACCAATTAGGATAAGTGTAACCTGCATGTCGTTAATGGTGGTCATCTCGTACTCGCTGGAAAAGCCGATAAAAAGCATACCGATTACATCGCTGGCCACGCCTCTGAAAAGCGGGAAGAAAAACCCGTAGTAATGGATATGGTCAATGGCTAAATCCGTATGGAGAGGACGCCCCAGCCCCAGTACAAGTTCTATCGCCTCCGGTATGGCTTGCGCTCCTATTGCGTAATCTCCGTCTCTGTTGCGGATGGTGGTGGATACTATCCTGTCGCCCGAGTATACGGCGATAGTCGCGTTAAGCTGGTGTGCGAGGTCGTCAACAAATTCCTGTGTACCCATGTTTAGGTTGGATACGATAGTGCCTATAAGCTTGCCGTCTATATCAAAAATGGGCGCGGTAGAAGACAACGCCATGGGCAATGTATTTGTGGAAGAAAATACGGTGGTGACTTCTTCCCGCATGGCGGCGGCTATGCCCGGTGCGCGGGAGCCGTCGTCGCCGTAAAAACCGGGGTCATGTGTCCTAAGTATAACAATGCCTTCATAATCGGTAACTACAAAGCCGTATACGTTAAATTCTTCTTTGTGGGGCTGAAGATAGCTGTAAAGTGCGCGCCTGTCCTTTTCGCGGACAAGCTGAACTACACCTTCGCGTGCGGCCATGGCTTGCGAAAGCAACTGTGCGTAGTCTCGCATACCGTTTACGTGCG
>WQRQ01000132.1 GCA_009786685.1 Defluviitaleaceae bacterium | reverse complement strand
CCGGAAAGGCTTTGCAAGCCGATATCGTAAGTGCCGCCGTCGCCGCCGAACGCTACGAATTTGTAATTATCTTTTATTTTGCCGAGTTTCTTTTGAGCTTTGTAGCTGACTTCTACGCCTGCTATGGTGGCTGCTACGTTTTCGAAGGCAGAATGGATAAAGCCTTCGTTCCAAGCGGTGAAGGGATACAGTACGCTGGAAACCTCCAGGCAGCTTGTGGCTACGCCGCATACTGTTTTGTCGCCTTCTTCTACTGCGCGGAGAACGCCGCGCACTGCTACACCCGCGCCGCAACCTGCGCATAAACGGTGGCCGCCAACAAAGCGTTCGGGTTTGCAACATTCTTTTTTAAGATTATAAGACATTATTTTACCCCCCGCACACCGACATGACGATAAATATTGCCGGTCTTTCCGTTTTTGATAATTTCTGATAGTTCCGAGTAAACTTGGAAGAAGTTGTCTACGGGTACGTCGCGTCCGCCGAGACCGTAAATGTAGTTTACGATATGCGGGCGTTGACCAAGCTCGTAGCAAGCGTTACGCACGTCTGCGAATACGGGGCCGCCTACAGCGGAGAAGCTGTCAGCTTTGTCCATAACCGCTACTGCTTTTACGTGAGAAAGTGCTTTTGCGATTTCTTCTGCGGGGAAGGGGCGGAACAGGCGGATTTTCAAAACGCCTACTTTTTCGCCTTTTGCGCGGAGTTGGTCGCATACTACTTTTGCTGTACCTGCGCTGGAGTTAAGAACAACGATTGCGCGTTCTGCATCTTCCATTTTGTATTCTTCCAGGAGGTCGTATTTGCGGCCTGTAAGGTCGCCGAACTCTTTGAATACGGCTTTTACTACTTCTTTGGACTTAATCATCGCTTGTGCGCGTTGATATTGGTGTTCGAAGTAGAATTGCACGGTATCGTAAGGCCCTACGGAGAGGGGCTTACCGTCGATGAGGTGACGCTCGGGCTTGTATTCACCGATAAATTTTTTGATATCGGCGTCTTCTAGCAGCTCAATGTTTTCGATGGCGTGGGATGTGATAAAGCCGTCTTGGCAAATCATTGCGGGAAGAAGTACGTCTTTGTGTTCTGCAATGCGCAGAGCCATAAAGTTGTTGTCGTAGGCTTCTTGGTTGTTTTCGGAGTAAAGCTGAATCCAACCGCTGTCGCGTGCGCCCATGGAGTCGGAGTGGTCGTTGTTGATGTTAATTGGGCCGGAGAGTGCGCGGTTGATTACGTTTAATGTCATGGGCAGGCGGTGTCCGCTGGCTACGTACAGCAGCTCCCACATGAGTGCGAGCCCGCAGGCGGATGTAATTGTGCCTGTACGTGCGCCCGCTGCTGCTGCGCCTATGCATACCGACATTGCACTATGCTCGGATTCTACGGCAACAAACTCTGTGTCAACCTGTCCGTCTGCAACGTATTGTGCAAAATAGTGTACTACTTCTGTAGAAGGAGTAATTGGGTACGCGCCGATAACGTCGGGATTAATTTGCTTTAACGCTGTGGCTACCGCCTCGTTACCCGAAAGTCTTTCACGAATGGATTTGGCCATTATTTATCCTCCTGTTCCCATGTAATGGCTTTGTCTATCTTGGGGCATATTTTGTAGCATACGCCGCAGCCTTTACAGTGTTTGAAGTCAAAGTCTTCGCGCTTGCCGTCTTTGTTAACGGGTATCGCGCTGTCTGCGCAAACAGGGAAGCAAAGCATACACTGTATGCATTCGCTCTCGATAAACTTGGGGATAAAAATGCGCCAGTCACCTGTATTGATTTGTAGAGAAGTACCGCCTTCGGTAATATTACCGCCCGGGCTTACCTCGTCCCAGTTGTAGCTGGTATTAGCGTCTTTTACATAAATCATGCGCTTTTAACCTCCTTCATGCCGCGTTGGATAGCCGTCATGTTTGTTTCGATAACGTGAGGCTTTGTAGCGAATTTGTGGTGAAGCGAGGTTTTAATGTCTTCCATAAATTTGCCTTCGGGAATACATTTGCTTACCGCTACGACTGCACCAAGCATGGATGTGTTTGAAAGGCTTCTGTTACCAAGCACTTCCTCAGCGATGGTACTTGCGTCAATCGTGTAGACCTTCCCTTCGTAACCCTCCAATTTTGGCTTGAGTTCCTCCGGGGATTTGTTTGTGTTGATGATGATTGCGCCTTCTTTTTTGAGGCCGCTTGTTACTGATACTGCGTCTAGGAGCGTAACGTCTACTACTACAACGTAGTCCGGCTCGTAGATGTTGGAGTGCAGCGGGCTGCGCTCGTCGCTTATACGGTTGTACGCGGTAATGGGTGCGCCCATGCGCTCAGGGCCGTACTCGGGAAAACCTTGTACATACTTACCTGAGTCAAATGCTGCGTCTGCCAAAAGCAGAGATGCTGTTTTTGCACCTTGACCACCGCGTCCGTGCCAGCGAATTTCTAACATGCTTGACATACTAGACCACCTTTCCTTTGAATGTATTGTTTTGTTGCAGAATTACCAATGGCTTATGAACTTTTACGGGTGTTTTATGTAACCCCCCTGTTAAGCTCGCACTCACTAATTATATTGTTACTGTCGAAATAAAGCAAGTGTAAGATTTTGAAAAATTCAACTAATGCGTTTTTATTTTAGATTTTTTAGGATTTGTTTATAGTGTTTTGTGGCAAGCTCGCTGGGGTGATTTTTCTTGCAAAAGGCCAGTTTGGAGAGCTTTGGGGAGTTTCTTTCGACTATTATCATGCCGTCGGGTGATATTTTATTTTTAAGCGCGGCGAATGCTTCCAAAAAACGCTCATCCTTTTTTGCCTTGTCGTAGAAGGAGAGTACGTAAACGTATGTGAACAAATTGTAATCACCCATAGGATACTCGATTTGCATAAAGCGTGTGCCCATTCCGTATTGGCATGGCCCTATGGGGGTTTTTATCGTCCAGTGGCAAAGCAAAAATTCAACGGCCTTATCCAGCGACGGCTCATCATTAAGAAAGGAGCTGTATCGGAATGCATTAAGTACATTTAGCGTGGGAAGGGGATTGGAATACTCCGTTTCCGGCCCGCGCCCAAAGGAGAATTTATTGCACCGCCATCCGCCGTCGGAGTAGGGCGTAGACAGAAAATACTGCAACGTAGCCTGAATCCGCTCGTCCCCGACATAGCCCAACCTGCACATAAAAGAAGCGGCATACGCCGTGTGGCACGGCAAAATCCCCCCGTTTGGGTATAGCTTAAACCGTCCGTCCTTTCTCCATACGCTGAAAAATAAATCGGCCACCGCCATTAAAATAGGGTCGGTGGCTTCCATTCCAAGCTCAAAAAGCATGGACGCGCTGTCCATACACGAAAAAGGCGAGCCTTTGATTAATCTTTTGTCGGGGGTTGTCCAGTAATCTGCACCGAGGTCGTGGCGGTGAGAGAGTATTATATCCGCGTCGGGTTGGTGTTTAGCATCCATTGCCATTTCCTCCCTTTTTTATGGATATTTTAGCATTATTTGCCAACCTATGCAATATCCTTTACATACTCAACGGAATCGGTACTAAGCCTTATAAACAAAGGGCCGGCACGCTTTTTTCAAAATCATCCAAAAAATCCCGGGTTAATACTTCCGTAATAAAAACTTCATCAAAATGAAATTTTTGCTTGGAATTTTTTTGAAATGTGTTATAATATTGTAAATGTCGTGTAAAACACGCGACGTTGGGGAGGGAATATCGTGAATCGGAAATTACCGGCTGTTAAAAAAGCCAGCGAATTTGTTAACCAAAAATCACATATACAAAAAAAATATATATCTTTGATGATTGTCCCGTCATACAGCGGCAGCAAAACTCGTAGTTTGCATATCCCGCACGCTGTTTTTTACGGGACTATTTTAATGTTTTTTATGATAAGCGCGATTATCGCGGGGCTGTATATCAGAAACCTGCACTTTGAGCAAATGACACACAGCCTAAGCTACACATTAGAAGAAACAATAGATGAATTTGAAGAATTTGTACAAACAGCAGAAGAAACCCATATTTACCTGCGCGACAATTCTCTGCAAATATACGCACAGCTAAACAACGAGCAAAACCGCGCACGCGAAGAACAAGACCTTCAGGAGCAAACCCACCAAAGCAACTTTGACGTCGTACAAATGTACATCGACATCATGGAGCAGCAAATCCGCGATTTCGAAGAAGAGCGTCTGGAAATCTTGGAATTCCTGTCCTCCCGAGGCGAAAAAATCCCGCCGATAGCAGGCACTCTTCGCCAAATGGAGACATCCCAACAAAACCTGTACGAATACCTGCAAATCGAAACAACACCCGCCCCGGAACAAGGAATACGCCTACTGGGTGCAGGCATCCCCGCACCCCTAACCGAAGAAGAACTCCTAACCCAACTAACGACCCTATCCGAAGAACTAAACAAACAACGCCAACTATTCGAAAGCATACAATCCTACAAATCCCGCATGGAGCCATACCTCAGCAACTTCCCCACGCTAATGCCAATAAAGGGCGGACGCATAACATCATGGTTTGGCTCACGTCGCGACCCCATCACAGGCCGCACGGCCTTCCACGAAGGCGTTGACATTCCCGCACCCTCCGGCACACCCATTCACGCAGCAGGCGGCGGAACAGTATCATATTCCGGCTGGCGCGGCGGCTACGGAAACGTCGTATTCATAGACCATGGCAACGGTCTCCAAACCCGCTACGCCCACAACACCCGCAACCTCGTAACCGTAGGACAGCGCGTAGAGCGCGGCGAAGTAATCGCTTACGTGGGCAGCACAGGTCGCAGCATAAGCCCGCACCTTCACTACGAGGTATTAAGAAATGGAAGCCAAATAAACCCTGTACCTTTTATTACGGAGACATTGGATTAAGACCTTGGGGGAGAAACTTTTCTGGTAGAAAAGTTTCTCCCCCAAACCCCCTCTTCAAAAGACTTTGACATTTCGAATTAATTTGCTATAGGAGCGTGCGTTGTGCGCAGGATGTCTGTACTTATTAAGAGTTTTTTAATTACGATTATGGCTATCGCGGGTGTTGGTGTGATAGGTTTTTTTGTTTATAGCGTTATGGTGCATTTTTCGCCGTATAATGCGACGCAAATTGTTGCCCCTGCTTATGCCGACGCCACGCCCGAGCCGGCACAAACGCCGCTCCCGACGCTCGTCTCCGACGCTCCGCAACATACTCCCGAGCCTACACCTGCTCCCACACCTGCACCGTGGGAGTTGTTTCGTCCATATGCTACCGAGGCCACAGACCCTGCAAGTGTGCGTGGGTTTCGTTATTATTCGCGTATTGAGGGTGCGTTGTATCCTATTCATTTCGGGTTGCCCGATACATATTCTTATGTCCGTGGGGTTACTACCTTCCGTGGTAATAATTTCCGTGATTCTGCCGCATATGGCACTGTCACCGTTACGGAGTACCGTTTGCAGGAACGCTTCCAGTTTCGCATAGGAAGCTGCTGCCACAACCGCTGGACTGGCGTAGGCTGGACGGGGCAGCCGTCAATCGTGCAATGGTGCTTCGAAATCCAACAGCTTATGAATCTCTACCCCGAGTTTCGCGATAATCCGTATCTTGTCGAGGTCGTTTACGGCACTTTGGATGGAAATGTTTACTTTTTTTGCTTGCATAGCGGCGAGTTTACGCGTCCGCATATTCGTGTTGGCGTGCCAATCAAAGGTTCAATTACCCTCGACCCGCGTGGTTATCCCCTCCTGTATGCAGGGCAGGGCGACAACCCAGCAGGTGGACGCTTTGGGTATTATATTTTCTCGCTTATCTGCGGCTCGGAAATTTTCTTCCTTAACGGCAACGAGGCCGTTGCGCCGCGTCGATGGGGTGCTTTCGACAGCAACCCGCTATTCGATACTGCCAATGACCGCATGATTCTTGCTGGGGAAAACGGAGTTGTTTACAACTTTCTGCTAAACACAACTTTCTGCCGCGTCGAAGGCACAATCTCCATATACCCGCAAATCTCACGCTACTGGTTTCAAACAGGCCGTCGTCTCGGCATAGAAAACTCACCATCCGCATTTGGCCATCACCTTTTCTTCGCAGACAACAGCGGCACAATCCAATGCCTCGACCTCCGCACCTTTGAGCCGGTATGGGCCTTTAACGCAGGCGACGACACAGACAGCACAATGGTACTCGAATGGAACGCCGACCAAGAACGCTTATTCATATACACCGCCACCCAAGTAGACCTGCAAGGCGCAGGTGGCTACGCCCGCATACGAAAACTCGACGCCGTAAACGGCACAGAAATCTGGCAATACGCCATTCGCTGCATTTACAACACCTACGTAAACGGCGGCGTAACAGCCAGCCCCATCTTAGGCCAAGGCGACATCTCCGACCTCGTTATCTTCTGGGTTGCAAAAACAATAGGCCGCGGCGGAAGCGGCGCACTCATAGCCTTCGACCGCGCCACAGGCGAAATCGCTTGGGAAAACAACTACCCCGCATGGGGCTGGAGTTCCCCAACCGCAGTCTACACCTATGACGGCACTTCCTTTATAATCCTAAGCGACTCCGTCGGAAACATGCGCCTACTACGAGGCAAAACAGGCGAAGAACTATACCGCATAAACCTCGGCGCAAACATAGAAGCCTCCCCCGCAATATTCGGCAACACGTTAATAGTCGGAACACGCGGACAACGCATTTTTGGAATCGATATTCTTTAATAATTAAAAGACCTTGGGACGCTGTCCCAATACCCTGCAACCTTTTGAAAAAGGTTGACCAAAACTTTGGCATTAAAAAAATGCGATTCGCCGGTGCGAATCGCATTTTTTGGAGTTGAGCAAAGTTGGAGTTTTAATCATCGGTTTGGCGGGATTTTAGGATGTGGGTGGCGGGTAGGATTACTACCAGGTTTATGGCGGCGGCGTACATTGGGGTTATTAGCATAATGGC